>JASFLN010000058.1:0-7852 GCA_050118075.1 Anaerolineales bacterium | reverse complement strand
GAAAAATAGCTTGCAGGTCGTGCGAGAATATACCGGTCACGGCGTTGGTCGCAATATGCACGAAAATCCGCAGGTCCCCAATTACGGTCAGGCGGGTAAAGGGGTCGAGCTTAAAGTGGGCATGACGATCGCCCTCGAACCGATGGTTCTTGCAGGCACATCGCAAACAAAAGTTCTTAAAGATCGTTGGACAGTGGCATCCCGTGATGGCAAGCTGACCGCTCATTTTGAGCACACGGTTGCGATCACGGAGGAGGGTCCCTGGATTCTCACCGCAGCGAGCGAGGATCTAGACGAAGATGCCTGGATTCGTTATAATGATTACTTTGCTGGCCGGCTGGTATCCCAGCATGGATAGAGGAGCATTACGATGAAAGTTTCATCCTCTGTACGTAAACGCTGCCCGAAGTGCAAGATCGTTCGGCGGCGCGGAAAAGTATATGTGATTTGTGAAAATCCACGCCACAAGCAGAGGCAGGGTTAATATGGCACGTATTGAAGGTGTTGACCTCCCGCGTGATAAACGCGTGATCATTGGCTTGACCTACATTCACGGGATCGGCAAGAGCTCAGCACAAGACGCACTGGTCGATTCGGGCATTTCACCGGATACGAAGGTGAAGGATCTCACTGAAGAAGAGATCACCAAGCTGCGTGACTATATCTCGCAGAACCTCACCGTTGAAGGTGATCTGCGTCGTGAAGTGCAAATGAATATCAAGCGATTGATGGAAATTGGCAGCTACCGTGGTTTACGGCACCGCCGTGGATTACCGGTGCGCGGCCAGCGTACACGCACCAACGCGCGCACACGCAAGGGACCGAAGAAGACGGTCGCTGGACGTGGGCGCCGCCGGGGGGCGAAGAAGAAGTAAAGTTGATTTTGGACGCAACCCGTTTGCGCTGGTGAAGGGTTCCTTCCACCCTCCGCGGCAGCCAGGGCAGGCAGTAAGCAGAGTGCGTTCAGGAAGGTTTATGTGGAGGAATAGCACAAGAATATGGCTAAACGACAACAAAAAGGCTCACGACGGAGTTCAAAGAAACCCACGCGAACGATTTCGCATGGACAGGTGCATATTCACGCGACGTTCAACAACACGATCATCACGATCACCGATGTCCAGGGCAATACCGTCATGTGGGCAAGTGCGGGTTCCTCTGGGTTTAAGGGATCTCGTAAAAGCACGCCTTACGCTGCAAGGATTGCAGCTGGCGATGTGATTAAAGAGGCCAAGGCGCTCGGCTTACAAGAAGTCGACATCATGGTCAAGGGGCCCGGACCCGGTAGGGAAGCTGCGATTCGCGCGGTGATGGCCGAGGAAATCAAGGTCCGTTCGATCAGTGACGTGACCCCGGTTCCGCACAACGGCTGTCGTCCGCCCAAGAAACGCCGCGTGTAAAGCTAAGGAAGGAAAGTACTCGCAATGTCGAGATATACAGGACCAGTTTGCAAATTATGCCGCAGGGAAGGCGAGAAGCTTTTCCTGAAGGGCGCGCGCTGCTTCTCGCCGAAGTGCGCCATTGAGCGTAGAAGCTACCCACCGGGTGAGCATGGGCGTGAATCGCAATTCCGCCGCCGTCGAGTATCGGATTACAGCCGGCAGCTGCGTGAAAAGCAGAAGACGCGTCGTATTTATGGGATGAAGGAACGCCAATTCCGGCGCTTCTACCACAACGCGCTGCAGCAGCGCGGCCTGACCGGCGAGAACCTGCTGACCATGCTCGAGCGACGATTGGATAACGTGGTGTACCGATTGGGTTATGCCGACAGCCGTGCCCAGGCACGTATGCTGGTCACCCATGGTCACTTTAACGTCAACGGTCGTCGAACCGATGTCCCGTCGATGTTGATGGAGCAGGGTGATGAGATCGAGGTGCGGGAGGGATCGCGCAAGCGGACGTATTTTAAGGAACTCCCGGCTGTCGCAGAAACGAAGACCGTCCCCGATTGGCTCGATCGTGATATCAACGGCCTGATCGGACGCATCGCGAAAATGCCCGAGCGCAGTGATATTGACGCCAATCTGAACGAACAGTTGATCGTTGAGTACTACTCACGCTAGGCGTGAGGTTCAACGGGGACACGTTCCGAACGAGGATCGTGGAGGATTACCGTGGTTGTAACCACCAATCTAGTTATGCCCAAAATCGAGCGTGAGGCAGTTGCCCGGAACTACGGCAAATTTGTCATCAGCCCACTCGAAGCTGGATACGGCATCACCATCGGAAACGCACTCCGCCGGATTCTGTTGAGCTCGCTTGACGGGGCAGCAGTGACATCTATACGTATCACTGATGTACCGCATGAGTTTTCAGAGATTCCAGGTGTGCGTGAGGATGTGCTGCAATTCATGCTGAACCTGAAGAAACTTCGTCTGATCGTCCATGAGGGTGACTCGGCGCGCTTGCGCCTGGAGGTTAAGGGTGAGGGTGTCGTGACGGCGGCAGATATTATCGCGCCGGCCGAGATCGAGATCGTAAACCCGGAACTATACCTGCTCACCGTGGATGATGATAAGGCTTATCTTGAAATAGAAATGAATGTGGAGCGCGGGCGTGGCTACTCGCCATCCGACGAACGCGGCCGGCTGCCGATCGGCGAATTACCAACGGACGCGATATTCAATCCGGTCCGACGGGTCAATTACGAAGTTGGCCGGGCGCGCGTGGGCCAGGATACAAGCTTTGACCGCCTCATTATTGAGATCTGGACAGACGGGACGATCAAGCCTGAAGAGGCATTGAGTTCAAGCGCCCAGATCTTAATGGCACACCTGCGTGATATCGGCGGGGTGACCGAAGAATCACTGATGATCGCGGCACAGGAAGAAGAAGAGCCGCGCGTTGCAAATGAAGTATATGAAACCCCAATTGAGAATCTTGACCTGACAGTGCGTGTCTTCAACTCATTGAAGCGCACTGGCATCACCAATGTCGGTGAGGTCCTGGACATGCTTGAGAAGGGTGAAGAGGCGATGCTCTCTATCCGGAATTTCGGTGAGAAGAGCCTCGAAGAATTAAAAGAACGCTTGATGGAAAAAGGCTACCTGGACGAAGATTCTGACGAGGAAGCCGAAGCGGAGTGAGGATTTAAATGCGACATCGTGTATCTGGTCGAAAATTAGGACGATCCTCGGGGCATCGACGTTCGCTGAGGCGCAATCTGGCGAAGCAGCTCTTCGAATATGAACGGATTGAGACTACAAAAGCCAAGGCGCAGGCTGCACGTGGGCACGCTGAAAGGCTGATCACGCTCGCGAAGCGCGGCAACGCGGCTGAAGGTGCGCAGGCGGTTCATATTCGACGGCAAGCGGCCGCGAAACTGAATGATCCTGAGATTGTGAAAAAGCTGTTTGATGACATCGCACCGCGCTATGCGGAGCGACCCGGTGGATATACACGCATCATCAAGTTGGGACCCCGCTTAGGGGATTCGGCCGAAATGGTGCTGCTAGAACTTGTAGAGGAATAGGCCTAATTGATGGCCGAGACGAGCTCTGCAATACGCTCGTCTGTTGCAACTTACCAATCTATCGTCGCCTATGATGGCACCCATTTTCGGGGTTTTCAAAGGCAGCGTGAAGATGACCGTACGGTGCAGGGCGTGCTTGAAGATGCTCTACGCGTGGTTGGCTGGAATGGTCGCTCATTAAAAGCAGCCGGCCGAACAGATACGGGCGTCCATGCGGAGGGTCAGGTCATTACCTACAATATGACCTGGGCGCACAGCGTGGAGGATCTAAACGCTGCGCTAAATGCAAACCTTCCGGAAGACGTTGCGGTGCGAGCCTCGAAAGCTGTCGAGGCAAGCTTTCACCCGCGTTTCGATGCGGTTAGCCGCACGTATCGGTATTTGATCTTTGTCGACCGGCTGCGTAACCCGCTTAAAGAACGTTACGCATGGCGGCTTTCGGAACACCCGGATATGGACAAGCTTTCGGCTGCCGCCAGGCTGTTTTTAGGGGAACATGACTTTGCAGCCTACGGTAGGCCTCCCAGAGAGGGCGCCAGCACGATCCGCGATGTACGGTCATGTCATTGGACGTTTGAGGATGACATGCTGGAGTTCCATATGGAAGCTAACGCGTTTCTGTACCATATGGTACGGCACGTCACGGCTGCAATTGTGGATGTCGGATTGGGTTACGCGAGCCTATCGGAATTAAGGTCGATGCTCGAAGATCCATCCAGGCGACGAGAAGGACGACTAGCACCGGCTGGGGGGCTTTGTCTGGTAAGGGTGACCTACCCAGATGGACCCCGGAACGGTTGAAAATTGAAACGTAACGCAGGATCACTGAAGTAATATTTGTGATTGTGCGAGGTAGGAGTACGCAAGTGCAAAAGACATATTATCCAAAACCCGGTGATATATCCCGAGAGTGGTATGTCGTCGATGCAGCAGGCAAGAACCTCGGTCGTGTAGCAACGACCGTCGCACAAGCACTGCTTGGCAAAGATAAACCTGAATACACACCCGGTGTCGATGTGGGTGATTTTATCATTGTGATCAACGCCGAGAAACTTGACGTCTCCGGACGGAAAATGGATGAGAAGATGTACTATCGCTTCTCCGGATACCCCGGCGGCCTCAAGAAGGTTACTTTGCGACAGCAAATGGAGAAATTTCCCGAGCGGGTTATCATTCATGCGGTAAAAGGGATGCTTCCCAAGAACCGCCATGCTCGGGCTCTGATGAAGAAACTACGAGTCTACAGGGGCAGCGATCACCCGCACAACGCGCAGAATCCTAAGTCCCTGGAGATTAAGTGACGCCGGAATACTGGATGTCGCGTTAGAGGAGGACCAATAAACTTATGTCGGTTCAATATTATGAGGGCGTCGGTCGCCGTAAGACCGCTTCAGCAAGAGTGAGGATCATGACCGGAAGCGGCGAGTTTGTCGTGAATGGCAAGCCGGCGGAGGAGTATTTCACCCGGGTTGGCGATATGGATCATATCAACGCCCCACTTGAAGAAGCAGATATGCTTGGAAAACTTGACATCTCTGTGCTCGTTAATGGCGGGGGTGTGACCGGACAGGCTGGTGCAGTGCGCCATGGAATCGCCCGCGCTTTGCTAAAGCTCGATCCTGATCTGCGACCTAAGATGCGCAGGGGTGGATATCTCACTCGCGATGCGCGTATGAAGGAACGCAAGAAGCCAGGTCTCAAGCGCGCCCGCAAGGCACCAACCTATACAAAACGCTAAAACGATGTTTGTGTCATTTCGATGATACAAGCCGACAAACTAAGTATTTTCAGGTAGATTAAGGGCCGGGGACGGCAGACGATCCCCGGCCTTTATGCTTGCAGGAGGTTCATTTCTTGCCCTCAACAATAATCATTATCGGACTCGGACCAGGATCAGCAGATCTTTTAACCAAACAAGCATGGGACCTGCTGTCGGGCTGCGATGAGATTTGGGTTCGCACCTCTCAGCACCCCGCGGTCTCTGTCATTCAAGAGCAATGCGGCACAGTGATACGGTCGTTTGACCATCTTTATGATGAAGCGGATAGCTTCGAACAAGTCTATGCGACGATTGTTGAGACCATTCTCGCCAAGGTACAAAATAGTGAGCAGATTGTCTATGCCGTCCCGGGCGACCCGTATGTTGGAGAAGCCACGGTGTCAGAATTGATGGAGTTAGCTCCCACTCGCAACATACGGGTTGAAGTCATGCACGGCATAAGCTTTGTTGAGCCAAGCTTGCGGCTTGTGGGGCAGGATGCACTCAATGGCTTATTTATCTGTGATGCGCTGGACCTCGCCCGTGCACACCACCCACCATTTCCTCCCGATACTCCTGCGTTGGTCGGTCAGATCTATTCACGCCTCGTCGCCAGCGATGTCAAGCTGACATTAATGAATCAATACTCAGCGGATCATCGTGTGAAGCTTATCCGTGAAGCTGGAGGGCTAAAAGAATCCATTGAGGATCTGCAGCTTGCTGATTTGGATCGGCGGGATGATTTTAATCCGACAACCTCTCTATTTGTCCCCTCGGTCACTGAACCCTCGGCGTTTGAACGTTTCCAGGAGACCGTCGCACACCTGCGAGCGCCCGAGGGCTGCCCCTGGGATCGAGAGCAAACCCATCAAAGCTTACGCAGTCATATTTTGGAAGAGGCCTATGAAACACTCCAGGCGATCGACGATGATGATATGGACGCTCTCAGGGAAGAGCTTGGAGATTTGATGCTCCAGATTGTGCTCCAAACTCAAATCGCGACGGAAGAGGGCTTTTTCCAGATGCCAGATGTAATTGCTGGTATCCATGAAAAATTGATTCGTAGACACCCACATGTGTTTGGAGACCTGGATGTTGACGATGTAGATGAAGTGTTGCACAACTGGGAATCGCTAAAGGAGAGTGAGCGATCGGAGGCAGGTTCCGCCAAAGGACTGCTCGATGGCGTGCCGGTTTTCTTGCCAGCACTTGCACAAGCAGAGGAAATACAGGATCGGGTCGTTCGAGTAGGCTTTGACTGGCCAGCCATTGAGGGCGTCCTTGATAAAGTCCACGAGGAGCTGGAAGAAATCGCCAACGCTCAAGATGATGAACAGGTCGCCTCAGAAGTGGGGGACCTTCTCTTTGCCGTCGTTAACTACGCGCGCTGGTTGGGAGTTGACCCCGAATCAGCCTTGCGCAGTGCCAATCACCGCTTCCGGCATCGGTTCCAGAGCATCGAGTTGAAGGCGCGTTCGCAAGGAAAAAGACTGAGTGATCTATCGTTGGCGCAAATGGAAGCTCTCTGGCAAGAAGCGAAGGAAGAACAATCATGAACGCACATCGGCCTCGGAGCAAGTATTTCGGCTTACTAATCGTACTCCTGATCGCTGGCTGCAGTAGGGTTCCTCCCCTGATCGAAGAAGCAGCAGCAATCACGAGCGAGGTAGAAATCGAGCAAACATCATCACGTGAGCCAACCGGGACTCCCCAGACCGAAGCAGTCGGTCAAGAAGCGACAGAACTGGCTACAAAAGTTCCGGTGACGCCATCTCCCACGAGTACAGGACGTTTTGTGCAGTTTGATGATACCCTCGCGGAGGTTGGATTCAGCCTACCGATTACCATCCAACATATTTCCAACTCACGCGCCTGGCTGTTCTTTGTATTGGAAACACCATTGGCTGGGGAGGTTTTTTATTGGATCGATGAACGGGAAGATCTTGGTGTCTATTCGATTCAATTCGGCGATGAATCTGCTCAACATCTGATTGAGCTGTCCGACTTGCAGGCTGATACCCACTACAGGGTCCGTGTGGGATTCCCAACCGAGGCTGGAGATTTTGTCTCGCCGGGATTAAATGGTGAGATGTGGGGAGATATTCTCCTGCATACCTATCCTGAGGATCTTCAACATCTGCGCGTTGCGGTGATTGGAGATTCGGGGTTTGGTGAGTCGATCACCTATGCTCTTGCCGCCCAGATGGCTGCTAAAGAGCCTGATTTCGTCATTCACACTGGTGATGTTGTTTACAGTGCCTTTGAAAACGAGACTCCAGTGAATGCGTATCAAGCTAAATACTTCTGGCCATTTCAGAAGGTGCTACTGCAAGCACCGCTTTATGCAGTTCCTGGAAATCATGAGTATTACAGTGATGCCTCAATTGGTGAGATTTCCTATTACTTTTATGTTTTTCCACGATTGCAGGAGTTGATCCAGGATAAATCATGGGTTGGCTCCAACCAGATATTCAGAAACTGGTTTGCTGTCCGAATGATGGGCTACCAATTCTTATTCCTTGAGAGTCAGAGATTCTATCGTTCGGAGGGAACTGCGGAGCAGAACGAGTGGCTGCGCCAGCTCCTCACGGAACATGATGGCCCGACCGTTGGTGTATTTC
>JASFLN010000057.1:0-7912 GCA_050118075.1 Anaerolineales bacterium | reverse complement strand
AGCTTTTCGCCGGGGCTATGTTTATCGCAGCAGTGGCGGCAATCCTACGATTGCTGTAGGAGCTTTACGTAATCTAGCAGGTGACGTGTGACGATGAAATTCTGCCGAACGTGTTCCTTAGCTTGCTGCCCAAGTTGATGCGCTAAATCCGGATCCTTGAGCAGTTTCACAATCTGCTCTGCAAATCCATCGTAATCGAGTGGATCAAGCAAATATCCGGTTTCACCATCCACCATTTGGGTCGGGATCCCACCGACATTCGATGCGACTACTGGAGTGCTCTTCCACATCGCTTCCGTGATTACAAGGCCAAAACCCTCCCGGGTCGATTTCTGTATGACGACATCGGAGATTCGCTGCAAGACGTTTACGAGCACGGGGTCATCCCCGCGCACGAAGATCACCTCGCCCGAATCAAGCCCTTCCTTGGCAGCTTCCAGCATTTGCGAGAGGATTTTTACACCTTCCGGGTCATCACCCGCCATGTTATAGACAAACATGAGCCGGCAGTCGACCTCTTTCTTAACCCGATCGAAGACTTTCAGGACCCCCTGAGGGTCTTTCCATGGATCAAACCTGGAAACCTGCGTGATCAGTGGTTTGTCCGTCGGAATTTGATATTCCGCCAGGTAGAAATCGATCGTCTTTTGGTCAAGTTCCATATTCTTCGGAGAGAGTGGGTCAATCGAGGGAGAAATAATTTCCTGGGGAAGTTCGAGGCTGGGAACCTTGTATTTTTCTGAGGAGACCACCATGCGGTCATATTGCTTGATGAAAGGCTCCATGAATGTCCAGGCTTGTGCATTAGGACGGGTAATATCGATGTGGCAGCGCCAAATCCACGCGGAGCTGTGCCCGACGTACTCGACAAGCGCGCAGGGCTGCGGATCGTGGATGATCACAAAGTCGTGGTCAAGAAATGCAAAGCGGGCAAATTTCTCGTTAATGTATTTATAGAGCTGAAGCTCTTCATCCGAGAAACCCACCTCCTGCCCCTGGAGTGCATTGTGGAATTTTTTAGTGACATCATAATATTCCGGGATGCCGTGGATCACTCGCCAGTCAGTCCGGATGCCGAGATCGTTCATCAGCAGGACAAAATTATCCAGGATCTCTGCCACGCCACCGCCATAATTTGTTGCGTTGACATGCACAACGGTGGCGCCATTCAAATCGCCTGCCCGGGTATAAATTTCCTCCAAAACATCATCGGAGGCGATGCCACGGTAGTCTTCGACGCGCTTGAAGCTGTTCATATTGGGATGAGCCTCTCAAAAAAAGGTATCGTGTTTTGCAATTTGCGCTGGTGCCAATCCCGGAATTCAAAGAAAAGCGAGGGGCATGTCGCTGTAAAATTTCAATGGGAGACTGATTACAGACCCATCTGAAGATTCAACAGGACAAAATTCCCTCCGCGCGGCAAAAGTATAACAAAGAAAATCGGTTTTTACACCCTTATGCAAGCAAAATGTAAGCAAGCAAAGCTGTTAATTTAAGAACCGCACCGGCGATCAACACGGTGCGGTCGAAGACAAGAAAATCGTGCTAATTGAAAGCCGCTTCATCCGGCTCTGGATTGAGCTCTTGCATTTCTCCACTGTGCTGAAAGATCACCCGTTCAACCAGATTAGTCGCCCGATCGGCGATCCTTTCTAGATTGTGACTTGCGAACTGCAGGCGGATACCTGCACCGCTCTTTATCGGCTTTTCAGCCATCTTCTGGAGTAGGTCTCTGAACAGCTTGCGATATTGCTGATCGATTTCGTCATCAAGCTCCGCGACCTCCTGGGCTAGAGCCAGGTCTTGATCTCGATAGGCTTTAAATGCCATCTTCAGCATCTCTCTGACTCGCTTCGCCATTTTGGTGATATCGGGTGGGATCTCTATTTTTGGATCATCCTCGCCTCGCAATACCGATTTGGCGATCCCGGCTGCGTGATCACCCATGCGCTCAAGGTCACTTACAATGTTCATCGCTGCAACAATTGCGCGCAGATCGCCAGCCGCCGGCTGCTGGGTTGCAATTAATCCCAGACAATGTTCTTCGATCTCAAACCGCTTCGCATTGATCACTACGTCATGATCAATGATCTCCTGGGCAAGGACAGCATCTTGCTGGACCAATGCATCCATAGCGCGAGCAATCGCATCATCAACCATGCTTCCCAGGCGAAGAATGTCATCACGTAAACGCTCGAGGTCTTGATCGAGTTTCGCCCTTGGATTGGTTGCCTCGCTCTGTTCACCCATGTTTAGTTCTCCTTCAGCGCGCCCGTGTTGATGGGCAGCTTAACGGCCGCCCTTGACAAGTTGTGATGCAAAAAGGTCTGGTAATCCCGCATGGCGAATGGCATCCGCCGCCGCCTCTACATCATAACTCACCCGGCGGAATTCTACGCCGGTTTCTTTGTCCAGAGTGAGCAGCACGTATCCGGCACGCGCGTCACCGTCTTTCGGCTTGCCAACAGAGCCGGTGTTTATGAAAAGTGTATTATTTACCTTTTTCTTGTAGGCCAGATGGGTGTGCCCGAAGAGCAGGATGTCCGCACCGGAAACTTTGGCGAGGCGATGAAATGTGGCTTCAGGGCGGTCTTCGTAAATATATTCATTGATTTTGCGTGGACTCCCGTGCACCATGAGCATGCTTGGATCGCTCTGCGCCTGGCGTATCTGAATGGGCAGTGATTGGAGATGTGTCTTATTCTCTTGGGTCGTGTGGAGTTTTGTCCACCTCAGCGATACCTGCCCTAGGCGAACCATCTCGGGATCCTTATAGACGCAACCACAGTCCTGCATATCGAAACCAACCCCCTCATCGTAATTCCCCATGACCGTCGGCACGCCTTTGTCCATGATGAACTCGATCACCTCATTTGGGAAAGCCCCATATCCGACCAGATCGCCCAGACAGTAAACCGCATCGGGCTTCAGTGCATCGAGATCCTCCCAGACAGCCTGGAGGGCGTGCAGATTTGCATGGATATCAGAAAGGAATGCTAGTTTCATCATTTTCTTCTATCGGTTTAGCCAAACCGTCCGGTGACATAATCTTCAGTGCGCTTGTCCTTGGGACGCGTGAAGATCAACTCGGTGTCATCGAATTCAATCATTTCCCCAGCACGATCTTCACCGAGCATCATCATCGCAGTAAAATCTGAAACGCGTGCGGCCTGCTGCATATTGTGCGTGACGATGATGATCGTGTACTGCTGCGAGAGTTCACGCATCAGTTCTTCGATCCGCAGAGTCGCAATCGGATCGAGCGCAGAGCACGGTTCGTCCATTAAAATCACATCGGGTTTAACTGCAATGGCGCGGGCAATACACAAACGCTGCTGTTGGCCCCCCGAAAGCGAAAGACCGCTCTGGTCAAGTTTGTCGCGCACCTCACTCCAAAGGGCTGACCCCCGCAGTGATTGCTCGACCAGTTGGTCTAAGTCACCCTGATAACCATTAATCTTTGCCCCCCAGGCGACATTTTCATAAATGCTTTTAGGGAAAGGATTCGGTTTTTGAAAAACCATACCGATGCGCCGGCGCACTTCCACCGGATCCACGTGATCCTGATAGATGTTGTCCCCGCGGAACCTGACCTCACCGCTGGTTCTGGCGGATGGGACAAGTTCGTTCATACGGTTCAGCGCTCTCAGTAGAGTGCTTTTTCCGCAACCGGATGGGCCGATAATGGCTGTGATTTTCTGCTTCTGAAAAGCCAGATTGACATCCCGAATCGCTAAAAAGTCACCATAGTAGACATTCAAGCCTTTCGTGACCAGGGCATGTCCATATGAGCCTGCACCTTCGTTCTCGAGCAACTTTGAGGCTGCCCGCACCGCACCATCGTGTGTCCTCTCTTTCTTGGACAGCCCGCTCAAATGGATACCTCCCTGTATGTCTTGAATTAACTGCTCGGACATTCTATCTAATCCTCCGGTTTGATTAAAGCTGCCTGCGGTATCGGTTGCGCAACAGCACCGCCGATGCGTTCATCGTGAGCAACAAGAGCAGCAGCACGATAATTGCTGCAGCAGCGATATTTCTGAACTCTGCCTGAGGGCGCGCCGTCCATTGAAAAATCTGGATCGGCAAGGTAGTAAATTTTGAAAATGGGCCCGTCGGGTCTTTGGTGATAAAGGTTGAAGCACCTACGACGACCAGTGGGGCGGTTTCCCCGATCGCGCGCGAGATGGCCAGAATGGTCCCCGTCAGGATGCCCGGAATAGCACTCGGCAGCACGTGTGACCAGGTCGTCTGCCACTTAGTCGCGCCAATACCAAAACTCGCCTGACGCAGTGAACTGGGTACGGCCCGAATGGCCTCCTGGGCGTTGATGATGATGAGCGGTAGGATCAGCAACCCCAGCGTCATACCGGCTGAGAGGATCGTGCGCCCGTTGGCGGTTGTGGGATCCTCTACGGCCCCGAAGACCACACCACTGCTGATCGGTTCTAAAAGCCGTACAAAAATCGCCAACCCCAGGATGCCATAAATAATCGAGGGTACACCCGCCAGGTTGTTGATGTTAATTTGAATCACCCGGTTGATCCAATTATCGCCAGCATATTCCTCGAGGTAAATCGCTGCACCCACACCGATCGGGAAGGCGAAGAGGATCGTGATGGCGATGGTCCATAGAGAACCCAAGATCGCTGTCCGCACTCCGGCCTGAAGTGGATCGGATGATTGCGGTGTGATGACAAAATCGGGTTTGATCCACGTGAAGAAACGCACCGTCGTCCCGGTGTATTTTTCCGCAGCTTCCGCCCGGATTCGATCGACATTGAACATCGAGTCCCATAAGGACCATGTCTTCTCGATTTCCGGTTCGACCACTTCAACCATGATGATTGCATACAATTCTTCCGCAGTGCGTGTCCTCACAGGTTTTTCGCTCTCTAGCCGGCGGTACAAACCCGCAGAGACATTTTCCCGCAAGATGCCCTGAAGCTGCTCCGCGGATAGACCCTCCAGCGGAACACCTTCAACCGCCAACGACGCCGGCTCAACCCTATTGCGCACCGCGGCATATCCAAAGCTCTGATTCAGGATGTTCAGCAACAATGCGGTCAGCACAATCACGCCCACCACGGTCGAGAGCTGGAAAATGGTGCGCCAAAGCAACCCGGACCGGTGCCGCTTCTGGACATCGTAGATGTAATCCTCGGCGAATGAGGGACCCACCCCCGACGATTCCTCGGATGGAAGAGGGACCATTATTCGTACACCTCCCGGTAGCGCTTCACCACGCGCTGACTGATGATGTTGAGCAGGAGCGTCATGAAGAAAAGCACTAGCCCAATCGCGAAGATGCTGTTGTAATCGATCGAGTTGTAACTCAAATCGCCGCCGCTGATGCGCACGATGTGGCCTGTCATTGTTTCCGCCGATTCGAAGGGATTGAACGTAAAGGAGGGTCCAGCTCCCGCAGCGATAGCGACGATCATCGTCTCGCCGATAGCACGCGAAACCGCCACAATAAACGCTGCTGCAATCCCCGAGAAAGCTGCTGGGACCACAACTTTAACCGCCGTCTCCAGCCTCGTCGCCCCCAGCCCATACGCAGCTTCTCGGAGCGACCTGGGTACGGCGTTCAGCGCGTCCTCACTCATCGAACTGACCAGGGGGAGAATCAGGATCCCGATGACGATGCCTGCCGAGGCGGTGTTGTAGATCTCCACGACCTCACGCCCAAAGATGCCGCGCAGGATCGGGGTCATGAAGGTCAATGCAAAATAGCCATACACAACGGTAGGGATGCCTGCCAGAACCTCCAGCACAGGTTTCAGCGTGGAGCGCATCCGCTCCGTGGCGTACTCGCTGAGGTAGATGGCAACACTTAAGCCCAATGGCAGCGCGACCAGCATCGCAATTAAGGAGGTCATCAGGGTTGCATTGATGAGGGGCAGGATGCCAAACTCACCGATTTGTGGGTTCCAGCGCGTGCCGGTGAAGAATTCACGCAGCGTCACCTTATCACCTGCAAACATCGTGGTGCCGGCAGTATGCCCTACCGCGTAGGTGCCCTCCAAACCACGCGTCACCCTGAGCAGCGTCCCATCGACAGAATCAACACCCATGACCTCTTCGGCGAAGCGGATCATCATACCTGCCTGCAGTGCAGATCCCGTGCGGCTTACTTCAATCCGGGTATCATCAGCAGCGATGTCCATGGTCAGGGTGTGATTCGTGTTCTCCCATAAAACGCGGGTGAAGAACAGAAGCGATTCACTTCCAAGCTCATAGACGATGCCGATGGTTGTGAAGATGGACAGAGCACCACAAAAAAACAGGAACCCCACAATGATCGCTTCCCGGATACGCATGCGTTTGCGCAGATCGCTGCCGCGTGCGAATTGGTTTTCGCTCTTGCTCAATGCTTCACTTTCGACCATGTGTATACCCCTACAAACAGCCGATCAGGCATAGGGAGCTTGGCTCCCTATGCCCTTCATCGACCGCTATGAAAAGTCAGTCGTCGCTTATTGGACTGCATCCAACCAGGCCTGGCGGGCCTGATCGAGTGCTGCATCACTCGCCGGGAAGTACCCGACATCCTCGATCTCTTCGTTCACATACGTCAGCACGAAGTTCAGAAAAGCCGCCATCTGTGGCTTGGCCTGCATGATGCCTGCATCCGAATACATGAACAGCGGGCGCGCCAGCGGATACTCGTTGCTGTCCACCGACGCCAGCGTCGGCTCCACACCCTCGATCGATAGAACCTTCAACGTGTCCTCGTTCTCGGCATAGTACGCATACCCGAAGAAACCAACCGCATACGGGCTCCCCAGAATCCCCGTCACCAGCACGTTGTCGTCCTCGCTCAACTGCGGCGCTTCGCCGGCAGGCGCCAGGATCGGCCCTTCATCTTCATCGAAGATCTCTTCCACAAAGTAGTCGAACGTGCCGCTGTCCGTGCCAGGGATGAAGCGCTGAATCGGCTCGTCCGGCCAGCTCGCGTCCACATCCGCCCAGGTCTCCGCTGTGCCGAAGATCTGCGCCAGCTGCTCCAGGGTCGCGTTCTCCACAAAGTCGTTCTCCTGGCTCACCGTCACCGCCAGCGCATCCGTGCCCACGCGGAACTCGATCGGGCTACGGCCTATCGCCGCACAGGACTCCACCTCGCTGTCCTTGATCGGCCGGCTCGCATTCGAGATGTCCGTCTCGCCCGCGACGCAGAAGCGCTCAAACCCGGCGCCGCTGCCGATGCTGTCGATCGTGATCGTGTCGGCATAGCCCTCGCCCTCAAAGCGATCCGCCATGCGCTCCGCCAGCGGGAACACCGTTGAACTGCCCGCCGTCACAATGTCGCCCGTGACCTCCAGTGGATTGACCTCCGGTAAAGCCACATTGCCCTGTGATTCGGCCGATTTCTCGGATACTGCCGGCTCGGTGGGCTCAGCTGCTGCGGGCGCCTCAGGTGTGAGCACCGTCCCACCACAAGCCGCAACCAACAGCGAGAAAACAATTCCAAAAACCAGAACTCCTGAACTCCTTGAATTCATTCTTTATCCTCCTGAAATAGAGTAGGTACAGACTTCAGGATAGTCCGGACGACTTAACGGATGATCAAGACAAAATTAAGGGTTCTTAATATGCGGGCACCCGCCTTTCCGATGGATAAAGCGGGTGCCCAGGAGGAGAGAGAAAGAGAATGTCCGCTCGTGGAGGTCAGGTGAACTCAATCACACCAGACGTCCCCGAGTTCAATGTCTGGCGATGAGATAAACGAGACCAGCATGGAAATGTTTGCATGCGAACGGTTTTGCAACGGATGCATACCATCTCGCACAAGGTTCCTCCCAGGAATACCTTTTCATGGACCTGAAACGATAACGATTCGCAGTAGAGGCATGGTTGATGAGGATAGAATTCCGATTCGATCAGGGTAAGGTCCCTGCAGTCCGTATCC
>JASFLN010000056.1:0-8036 GCA_050118075.1 Anaerolineales bacterium | reverse complement strand
GGGCTACCGAAGCGACGATGTCACTCACCATACACATTCGTGATCCCAAAGCCAAAGAACCCTTGCGTGTCCTTCTAGTGGTCGGGTATGAGGAGCAGGGGACGGTGGATGAGCGCGAGGAAACGCTCATGCTTGGGGAGGGTGAATAGAGTGGCTAAATTAGATCCGGTCGTAAGGCATGCCATCACCCCTCCAGCTTTTGATGAGACGAAAGTCCATCGCGACCGGTTGGTCGATCAATTGCATGCGAATGTTCCCCGCAAGCTAATCGCAATCGCCGCGCCCCCTGGTTACGGGAAGACGACGCTGCTCTCGGATTTCAGCGCCAACACCGAATTGCCCGTATGCTGGGTGCGCATCACGACAGCTGATCAGGATGTCTACCGCTTTGTCAATGTTTTCAATGAATCGCTGAAAAAACGTTTTCGCCGCTTAAGCGGCAAAATCGAGCTTGAGAAACTCTTTGGGACGCCGCCCGAATCGCTCGGTCGGATATTCGCCGAAACGATTGACGAGCATATCGCCGAGACTTTCGTGATCGTGCTCGATGACGTGCATTTGATCAACAGCTCCAAGGGGGTAACTACCTTCCTGGATTCATTGCTTGAAGTACAGCCCGATCAGGTCACGATCCTTGCTGCGGGACGAGAAGTCTTGGAAGTTTCCCTGGCACGACTTATGGCTAACGGGGCATTGGCTGGCCTGGGGCCACAGGACCTGGCGCTTAATCCTGAAGAGATCGTCGAGTTGGCTCAGCAGCAATCCGGGCTTTCACTTACAGAGGATCACGCCGCTCGGCTGTTTGAGGAGACCAAGGGTTGGGTGACCGGGCTTATCCTTTCGGGTGAACTGTCTGGCAAAGACCTCCCTTCACTCGTTTTTGAATCTCGCCCGATGGTTTATGAATACCTGGCTTCGGTAGTCTTAAATCGTCAGCCTGATACGCTGCGGCGTTTTATGCTTGATTCAGCCGTTTTCCCGGTCATGACCGCAGCCGCTTGTGACACGGTCCTGGAGCGAAAAGATAGCGCTGAGATCCTTATAAGACTGCTGCGGGAGGGATTGTTCGTCTCGGCAACCAACGAATCCCCCCGGACATTTGAATACCACCCCCAATTTCGAGAGTTTCTGCTTGACTCCGCAGGTGCTTCTGACCAGGAGCGACTTATTCGATTGCAAAAATTGGCTGCGCGCTATCTCGAAAGTGAAGGTGCAGGCGAACAAGCGATGTCCCTTTATATCACCTCGGGGGAATACACCAACGCTGCGGAACTCGCCGAGTCTCAAGCACAAACGCTGTACCAAATGGGGCGTTGGCAAACGCTCAAGGAATGGGGTAGCCGGCTTGAAGGCAAAGATGCCCCGGTGCCCCAGGTTCATTTATATATAGCTCAGAATGCGCTTGACCAAGGACATATTGAGCAGGCAGAGTCCTCATTGGAACAAGCTCACCAATGGGTTGATGATGATTCGCCCAAATATTTGCAGGCACTTTTAGAGACCATTCGTGGTCAAATTGCCATGCGGCAGAAAGACTACAAGGCTGTCCACAAGGCGTTAGACCGTGCGGAAGAACTGCTCCATCCCGCTGGAAGCCGAATGCGAAAAGCCCAGTGTCTTCGCCTGCGTGCAGATGTCATCGAAGCGGAAAAAGGTGATCTCGAAGCTGCGCTCGAGCTGGTCGACCAGGCTGTTGAGCTGCTTCAGGATACCGAATCCCAGCTTGTTCTCGCGAATACCTATCTAGATCGTGCCTATCTTACCGCTCGACTGGGTGATTTCATCGAAGCGCATTCCAGCAATGTAAAGGCGCATGAAATCCTGGTCGAGCTGGGTGCGCCTGAGCCGCTTGCACGGTCCTTCAATAACCTCGCTAATGATGCGCTCAACTCCGGAAGTTACCTTGAAGCACTCGAACTCTACTCGGAAGGGCTCAAGAGAGCCCGCCGCGCGGCGAGTCCGATCATGGAAACGAACATCCTGTACGGACAGGCAGATCTATTTTCCGATCTTGATCTTGCCCTTCAAGCTGCTGAGATTTATGGTCAAGCGTTGACGATCTCATCTGAGATCGATCATCCCAGACTCATCCGTTACGGTTGTGTACAAACCAGTGTGCTTCACCGCCGCCGGGATAGTCTCGCTCTTGCAAATCAATGGCTCGCCCGGGCGATTGAATTGGAGGCCGGATCGAATCCTGAACCTTCGGTGCAAATACAATTGGCAGCCATTGAGGCGAACGTGCATCCGGAAAAAGCTCTCGAAACGTTCTCCAGGTTCGACAAAGACCCGGAGGGGTCGGACGTGTATGTCAAGACGCTGGCGAAGTATTTCATAGCCCGCACACACTACCTGATGGATGACATGGACCTCGCCAGACAAGTGCTCGAAGCAGCCCTGGACTGGGCAGGAGCCAATGGCACGGAGCACCTATTAGCAGGAGAATTTGCGCACGACGCGTTGATGAGGGAGTTCGGTCGAGAGCAGTTGGGCCAACACCCAGTCTTTGTGGTGGTCAGTCGACGAGTCGAATCAATGAGAGCGCTCGCCCAACAATACAAGGACTCCGCGGACCAACAGGCGACACCCGATACGTTGTCCTTCCAGGCCCTTGGCGCATCTGTTCTCCACAGCGGCGATCTCGACATCATGGAACTTAAACCGCTAGCCAGGGAGGTCCTGTTCTTCATTATCGACCGTGAAAGGGTTGAACGGGAACAGCTGTTGGAGACGTTCTGGCCGCATCACCCCGCAGGCCGGCAGGTCTCAAACCTGCACACCGCACTCTATAGCCTTCGTCGCTTGTTGGGCAAAGAGACCATTGTTCATGATGGCGCCGCGTACGCGCTGAATAGTGAGTTGAGCACCGAATATGATGTTGCCCGCTTCGAACGTGCATCTGAGGTGGCTGAAAGCCTCCCACCGGGGGACCCTCGCCGCTTATTTGCCCTCACAGAAGCTATTCATTCCTATCGGGGTCCGTTCTTGCCCGAATTCAGCTCTGATTGGGTCTTAGATCGACGCCGTTTCCTCGAGCTCCGTTACCTGGATTTGCTCAGCTTGCATGCTCAAGAAGCGCTGGTGCGCGATCAAGCTTCTCGTGCGGTACAGACTTTGCGGCAAGCGCTCGAGATCGATCCTTTGCGGGATGATACCAATCTACACTACCTTGAGGCATTAGGCCGACTCGGTCGAAGGAGTGAAGCGGTTGATCACTACCAAAGATATGTACGGCTGCTTGCTGATGAGCTTGGTCTAGATCCACCCGAGGAAGTTAGAAAGCTTTACACACGCCTATTAGGCTAGGTTCGACCTCCCAGCCTTCTCCTGAGTGCTTTTACCCCGCTACCCAGAATTCTGAATGAGTTGTAGTTAGAACGTTTAGAATCCGTTGAGAGCTATGAAGTAAGGTACATACGAGGGATAACTGAACATCTAGCAGGAGGTTGCCATATAATGGCTCGCTGCCCATACGTTAAAGGTGGTGGAGGCGGCTAAATCCGCTCTACCCAGCATTGAAATAAATTAGGACATTTCTAATTTTTACCAGGCAGCGAGGCCCCTGGGCCTCCTGTCTTTAATTTAATCAACAGAGAATTGCCGAGAGGCAAAGAGAAGGAGATCAAACATGAGTATGCAAGCACTGAACCAGCTAGTCGCACGTTCGATCATCGACCCGAGCCTTGTCAAGAATTTCGCTGCCGGTCAAATTGACGACGTCCTGGGCGAATTTGAGTTCAGCCCCGAGCTGCGCAAACAACTGCGCGCGCTGGAAGCGGGTTCGTTCGCTGAGTTTTCTCTGCTGGCTTATCGCACGGTCGAGGCGGCTGAGATGCCTGAACGCCGCATTGAGCTGCCCTCACCGATGGAAGGTCTGCTGGACGACGAAGATCGCATGGATAACGAGCAGGTGGCATGATCCCCTTCTCCCGGGAAGAACGCGAGTGGTTTCTGCGTAATCTGGCGCAGGGACTGATCGAATATTTCAGCAGAGCTGAGCCTCCGGTGGATGTGGAGGAGATGCTTAAGCAACCGCCACCACTGTACGACGCGGATTTCGGTGTCGTGGATATGTATTCCAACATGTGGGACGCGACGTTTGCACGCCCCCCTAACCAACGCGGCAGCATCTTCGTACGAATCGATCTGGAACCGGAAGAGCGACGCTTTGCATTGGCTCGGGAGATGCTCAGCGCGCTGATTACAAGCAAGCATGGGAGAGCGATGGGATTACCTGATCTCCTTCTACCCCATTTGCGAGAATCGGCGGAATATTTCGCTCGATACCTGCTCGTCCCGGAGCTGATGCTGGAGATATTCAAACAGCGCGGAGGGAAAAAACAAGCTGTGATGAATACGTTTGGCGTGCCGGCACGCGTTGCGGCACTACGATGGGCTGATTAAGCATTACCAGCTGCTGTTATAGGGGGTCAGCTTTTTGGAGCCGGCATTTCGCCGGCTCCAATTTTATTATGTTCAGACTATTTGCGTGATCACCGCTTTGTGATATACCGTTGGCATCGACCTTGCACGAAAGATATCAAGAAGGCTCTATTTCCGCGCGTCTTATTTAAATTGGCAGTCTATATGACTCAAGACGGAGATCAAAGAAAAACTGAAGAAATGCGAAGTGGAACCAGTGTTAAAATCTGGGGCTTCCGTGCATTTCTTCTGATTGTGCTTCTCGCTGTCGCGTGGCTTGGCTGGCAAAGCATCCGTCTCCAAAAGTCAGCAACCGGAAAAGACATTGACCCGACGCTGTCTGCATTAGGCACCCAGCTGGCGTCCGCACCTACGAACACCTCCACTGCAACCTTATCTTCACCAGAGGATACATTAACGCCCATTCCAATCATCAAATCCATTCAGGGTGCAATATTTTTTTCCGCCAGGAACAATGGACGCTCTAATCTATGGATGGTCGTTCCGGCGGGCTCTGATCCGGTACGCTTGACCAATGGACCGTGGGATGATCGCGATCCGGCAATATCTCCTCAGGGAGATAGGTTGGTTTTCAGTTCCAATCGCAACGGACATTGGGATCTTTTTGTATTCGATCTTGTCAGCGGGACAACGCGTCAGCTGACAGATACAGCAGGCTTTGAAGGCCATCCAACCTGGTCACCCGATGGCGTATGGGTGGCTTATGAATCCTATGAAAATGGAGACTTTGACATATGGATCCTGCCTGTATCGCTTGATCAAGCCCCGATTCGCTTGACCAATCATCCAGCCAAAGATTCCGATCCTGATTGGGATCCACAAGGTCGCCGGATTGCATTCATATCGGACCGTGATGGATCACCAGATGTTTTTATTGCCGCGCTGGATAAGCCGGATGATCGCTTCTTCAATCTTACCCGCTCGGATAACGAGATTGAACATGATCCTGCATTTAGCCCGGATGGAAACCAGATCTTGTACTCGTCGGACACATTTGGCATCCCAAGTGTGCTAGTGCAAACGATCGATCCGGAGATCCAGTCCGCTGCGGTGCGGGGGAATGGTCACAATGCGGTGTGGTCACCGGATGGTCAACTGATACTCTCTATTTTGGATTCTCCACAGGAGTCGCAGTTAATTGCTTTCAGCGCATTGCCTGATGTCATCGTGCAGAGTGGTCTTCCGATTTTACGCAATGTGCAGGCTGTTTCGTGGACAGGTGTAGAGATTAGTTTGAATCAGGAAGTAATTGCTGCTTCGTCTGAACCCGATCCTTCCCTATTTGAAGTGCAGATCGCGACCCAGGATGAATCTTTAGGAAGGATGGGGATTTCGGACCTGCCCAATGTGAATGCTCCCAATGCATCACTCTCTGACGCAGTCGATGAAGCTTTTAACGCCCTTCGAATGCGCGCGCTTCTCGAACTCGGCTGGGATTTTCTATCCAATCTAGACTATGCCTTCACAGGATTAAACGACCCGCTGCCGCCGGGTCTAGAGTACGATGATTGGCTTTTCACCGGGCGTGCATTCTCGTTCAGCTTGAGCACAGTACAGGCGGGATGGGTGGAAGTCGTCAGGGAGGAGTTTGAGGGACAAACCTATTGGCGTGTTTTTGTGCGCGCCTCCCGACAGGATGGCACGCTTGGGGCGCCACTGCGTGAAAGACCGTGGGATTTTGATGCTCGTTTCGAGGGCACCGGCCAGGCATATGATCAAGGTGGTGAACTGAAAGAATACATACCGACTGGCTATTATGTGGATTTCACCCAAATGGCACACGATTATGGGTTCGACCGCCTTCCTGCACTTCCAAATTGGCGCACATATTATCATGGTGCTCATTTCAACGAATTTGTATACCGCGATGGTCTGGATTGGCAGCAAGCCATGTTGCAGCTGTATCCCGCGGAAGCGCTGATCACTCCAACCCCCTTCCGTACGCCAACACCAACACCCACGCGCACTCCACGCCCGACTCCAACGCCCTGGTGGCTGCGCTGGATCACGCCGACAGCGATTCCATCTAACACCCCTTTTCCAACGGCAACAGCAACGCCCTGATCCAGTCTAAAGTCATTTCCTTCAAGCAAAATAGTAAGTTATGTAAACTCAGCTTGACTCTCTTTCGAGGGTCATGCTATCCTTCCTGGTCGGATTCAACTCTGGAGGTCTGATGGTCCGAGAGCGGGTTGCCGAAGATGTATACGTATTCACAAGCGATTTGTACGCACAGGTTAACGCCGGGGCGGTTGTAGGACCCGAGTGGTCTGTGCTCATCGACACGCTTGCGTTTCCGGAAGAGACGCTTGAGATACGTGATTTCTTACACAACCGGCTCGAACGTCCTGTGCGGTACATCATCAACACGCATTACCACGCGGATCATACTCTGGGCAATTGCTGGTTTCCAGAAGCAGTTGTGCTCGGCCACCGACTCTGTCGAGAGCTGCTTGCTACCACCGGACAGGAGCGTCTGGACAACGCCAAGCAACAGAATCGAGATCTGCGCGATGTTGAGATTGTGCTTCCCGAGGTCGTCTTTGATCGCGGGGGCATAGGGTTAAGAGTGGGTAAACGGACACTACGCCTGATCCATCTTCCAGGTCACAGCGAAGATGGTATTGGTGTGCTGCTTGTAGAGGACCGTGTACTTTTTTCTGGTGATGTGATGATGCCGGTTCCTTATCTTGTTGATGGCGATTACGATGTTATGGTCAAGACGCTTAAACGCATTCCAAAGATGAAATTGGAAAATCTCGTTCAGGGCCATGGCGAGGTCATACTGCGCGGTGAGGTCCCTAAAGCAGTTCGCCGCAATCTTGACTACCTGAGTGAAATTCGCAAGCATGTGCGCCATGCTAACCGCCGCAAGGATTTTATGGGTTATCTGGAAGAGGTCGATGTTGAAAGTTGTGGTAAGAGCCGCATCCTGATCGGCGGTCTTGCCGAGCAACTGCATCAGCACAATTTGCTTGCGCTGATGCAATCATGGTATCCCAAAAAAGTGGCCTCTCTGGAAGAATGAAGTACTGAAGGGATCAAATGACCAGTTATCAAATCGTTTTTGACGGCGGTAGTCGAGGCAACCCGGGACCTTCCTACGGATCATTCGTGCTGCAGGAGGTCGGCAAACCACCCGCAAGGCCTGTCCGACTTGAATTCGGACAAGCGACGAACAACGAGGCCGAATATCTCATCCTCGTCGCAGCGCTGGAGAACCTTCTCTCGATCCTGGAAGCGCAGGAACAGTCTTCGGCACGCGTAGAGCTGGAGATTAAGGGCGATAGCCAATTGGTGATTAAACAGCTGAAAGGGGAGTGGAAGGCAAAGAATGCCCGGCTACGCGCTCTGCGTGACCGTGTGCACAACCTGCTCATGCACTTCAAGAAAGTTGATTTAAGACACCAGGATCGAGAGGACAGCGTCGAGGTTCTCGGTCATTGACCCCTCGAGTCGCTTGTGGCATAATGCCTTAAAGTGAACATAAAAAGCTGAGATGGAGACGAGTATACTCAGCATGGGCTGACAGAGAGTCTGGGGAAGGTGAGAGCCAGATCAGTCCGCTGAGCTGAAAATCCCTCCGGAGCTGC
>JASFLN010000055.1:0-8041 GCA_050118075.1 Anaerolineales bacterium | reverse complement strand
CCTGGTTGGAAACAATCAAGTAGTGGGCTGCTGATCCTGCCACCAACCAACGACTTTCTTGGTTGCTTCAAAGCCCAGTTCGGGTAGTTCTTCTGGGCCAAAGAAACGGGCATCCTCAGCATCGTCTTGTGCTTCAAGTTTCCCCCCTTGGACTTCGGCGCGGTAAACGAGAACAATGCTTGCACCACGCGCGTGTTCTCGTCCATAGATTACATCAAAAAGCTCGCCGATCTCAACGGTCAGCCCGGTCTCCTCGAGCACCTCTCGCGCGGCGGCTTCACGCGGGTCCTCCGCAGCTTCGACAAATCCAGCCGGGAGCGTCCACGTGCCTTGAAGAGGCATCATCACCCTCTTAACAAGCAGGGTCTTGCCCTGCTGTTCGATCAATACGCTTGCGGCTACTTTTGGATCTTGAAAGTGAACCCGTCCACAAGCTGGACAAACAGCTCGCGGCCGACCGAAGCGCGGTTGGATCTCGACTGCTGATCCGCACTCTGGGCAGAATTTAATCAAATCGTCCATCGTCAAGCTGAACGTTTGCGGAAAGTGATCGTGAGCACACTCAAGACGATGAACAACACACCGGTGATCATCTGCAGCCAACGCAGCGGGGAAAGCATCGCTGTTGAGCGCGGCTCCGTCTGCTCCGCATAGGCTGTCTTGGGGGCTTCGGGGGGAAGTTCTTGAGGCGCCCCAACTTCTCCCAATTCCTGGTCAGCACCCTCCAGTTCTGCTTGCTCCGCAGCGCGCCCTTCGCTTGGCTCACCGGCAGCCATCCCATTTACCTCGGCTGCATCGGTGGTCACGGTCGCTTTCACAACCTGTTCGTCACCGGCAGGCAGCTCCGCTTCTTCCTCGGGCTGTTCCATCATTAGTGCTTCCGGTTCTTCCGCTACCGGCTCTTCAGCAGGCTGCTCGGCTGGCACTTCCATCGCTTCAAGTTCCTGCGGTTCTTCCCCCCTTGGTGCCGAAGCCATGGGTTCCTCAGCGGTGGTGATCGCGTCTTCAGCCACCTCCGCCGCTTGCATCATCTCCGGTGCGCGGGCAGCGAGCTGGTTTCCGGAAACCGACTGCAGGCCTTCCAAACCCACTAGGGCGATAAATGCCAGCCCGGCTAACGCGGTTGCGAAGCGCAGGACAGGAAAAGCACGCGGCGCTTGACGAGCGCCAACCATTTCTGGGGTCAGCGTGAAATGCCGCCTTGGAAGGGGAGTGGGTAGATCACGAAGGCTCTTCGCGGTGATGCGCAGTGCGTCCAGTTCTGTGCGCAATTCTGGCTCTTCCCTTAGGCGCGACTCAAGTCTATGTGCCTCCCGGTCGCTTAATTGACCATCGATATACGCGGAGAGCAATTCCACTTCTCGCTGCGGCAAATTGCTTCTTGTATTCTTCATCTCGTCTCATCTTCCAGACGATATTTACCCGGCAAAAGTTCCCACACATCCTGCAGGCAATCGCGTAAACGACTTCGAGCGCGAGCAAGCCGGCTCTTTACTGTTCCCAGGGGTTTCTGGATCACCTGCGAAGCTTCCCGATAATCGAAGCCCTGCACATCAACAAGCACTGCAACGACTCTGTATTCCGCCGGCAGCAGATCCAGGCAATTTTCGATCGCTTTACGCAGCTCCTCCTGTTCGACTTCCTTCTCCGGCCGTTGCTGGTCAGTGAAAAGCCCGCTGGAGGCCTCACTATCGAAACCGATTCCATCGTCGCTGAGATCATCGAGTGATGAAGCTGGCTTTCGCTTCCTCTTGCGCAGTTCGTCGTAACACGCGTTGGTCACAATGCGCAGCAGCCAAGAACGAAACGATCCGCCGCGAAAAGATTTCAAGGCTTTGTATGCAGAGATGAATGCATCCTGAGTCGCATCTTCAGCCGACTCCTTGTCACCCATAATGCGGTAGGCAACACCATAGGTAATACCCTCGTAGGCAAGTACGAGTCGGTTGAATGAATCTAGATCCCCACGCTTGGCTTCTTGAATCAGCTTGCTTTCATCCATGCAGGACCAATCATAACCTTTGGCTGGAGCTTGATCAAGAATCAATCACTCCAGGTAGCGAATCCCGAGTTTAATGAACGCAAAGCGCCAGCTAACCAGTATTACTGCAGCAAGGATTGTTACAAGCAACACGAAATCCATTTGTAGCTCATAGCCAAGCCAGATCTCACCAAGCCATGCCCCCAATGGGGTTGCAACCAACGCCAACGCTCCTGCAACCCACAAGCGCTGGGCATTTGTCGCAATGGCTGCCCGATACAAGCCCAAAAAAGGAGCAGCGACCAGCCAAATTAATGCAAAAAGTAAAAAGGTCTCAACAACCGAAGATAGTGAAAAGGAGCCTCCTATCGGCAGGATGAGACTGGCGACCAACGTGCTAAGGAAGTAGCTGCATAGATCGCCTATTCTCAGAACTCTTCGGGTCTTTGCTTGGTCACTTAAAATATTCCGCATTCCGCGAGCCCTTCCAGTGCTTTGCTTTCCGTTCGGCGGGTAATCCACCGGATTTCTTGTATATTTTTGGTTGAATGGATACATTCCAACACGATCGCCGCCGGCGATTAAACCTTTTACCTTCGATATTCGTAATGAAGATGCTATGCTCTTATCACTCAACGTCAATCGCACATTATGATTATGATCCTCATGCATCATACACTGCCACATTGCAAGAGGTTTATTCCATGAAATCCTCTAAACTCATATTACTCTTTATTTTCCTGACCATCCTGCTAACAGGATGTGACGCGCAGCCGGATCGGTTATGGCTTAAATCTCCCGATTGGAGTCGAGCAAAACTCATCGGGAATACCCGCGTTGGTGACCCAGTCCAAGTTGCCATAGACAACGACCATACGAGCTATTTATTCTTTATTCAATCTCGAGGTGATCGACCTTATCCCCGAACTCTGGCTTTCAATCGTGATGGCGAACTTATCTGGGATCTTCCACGGGATGAGATAAGTCTACAATTGCCCGCCAACCCACAAATTTTATGGGATGGCAACAACCTGCTCCTCTTCTGGATAGATGATTACAAAATATATGGCGCAACCATGGATACACAAGGTGAATGGATCATCGCCCCAAAGGTCATCTCCAAGGATCAGATTGTCGTTGCCCTTGCCAGTGCGGTGGATCAGAAGGGAACCTTGAGCGTGTGGTTCTCAACCTCCAAGGAAAATCCTGGTCTATACGCTATAAGCGATCCATTTAGAGATCCGGATATCGAACTTGTGGATCCTCAGGGCGTAAACCCTCAATTAATCTACGATCTTGACGGGACATTGCATGCTACCTGGGCACGCAACCCTCGCGAAAGGGGAATGAATGACTTTGTCTATGGCGTTTACCCGTCCGGCGATTTACAGGCTGGGAAGTCCACGACGATAGTTTCACCAGTTATATACGGGACCACAGTTCTCGAAGGTCCAAATCTTGGCATTGATGCGAATAACACCTATGTATTTTGGTCGATTACATTCTTCAGCGGTCCCGAAGCAGGAACAGTTCGCGCCCAGTATGTCTTCGTACCACGCGGCGAATTTGAACCTGTATCCACGGCTCGTATTATTAGCGTTCCCTGGTCACATGACCTGATCTATGAAGAAGCAGATGATGCAAGCATCAGGAGTGGTCGGCGTGTTTTATTGGAACCGGGCTTTAATGGTGGTGGCAATTATGTAGTAAACATTTACCCAAACCAAAAATTCGCCGATGAGCTTGCATTCACATTTCAAGCGCGCCTGGGGTATCTCATGCGTAAGGTCCAATCCCAAGTATCGGTAGCCTATCTAAAGGAAGGCTTCACGAGTTCTTATCAGCCAATTTCGTTCACTCAATCACAATCGAGTAACCCCTTTCTTGCCAGCGACGACCTTGACTATTTACACCTCACCTGGCTCGAAAAGGGCAATCTCCCCGGTTGGGCGATCTACTACACGAGCACAGCCCCCGGGATGGTGCGTGGTTTGGGTGGAACAAGTGGTGATGATGTGTCTCGCACATCAATTGAGGTCCTATTCGGGCTTGCAATTGGCGCTCTTTTGATACCCATTGCAATCGCATGGACGCTGCCCAGCACATTGATTCTGTTGCTCATTCTCAGGATCTTGGACTGGTTGAACGCTCGCAATGATTGGGCGATGATCATTTCTCTGCCCTTATCGATTCTAGTCCTATGGGTGGTCAAGATCGGTCTGCTGCCCGGGATCTTAAGCTATACACCTTTCTCCGCATGGATCCCATTTCTTCCACCCTCACTGACACCCGTTCTGCGCATTGCTGTGCCAGTATCCATTATGACTCTGGGGATTCTTATCGCCTGGAAGTTTACTTTGCAAAGAGAAGAAAGACCTATTCTTCAGTTCTTTCTCATTTACAGTATCGTGGACGGTGTATTGAGCATGGCGATCTACGGGGTTCTGATTATCGCCACATTCTAATTCTACTTCTTCATCTATACGATCAATGATTGACTTTGGTCATTTAATCCTTGCTTTAACAAATCGATGGACAAGGCGCCAAGCAACCATCAGCGCTGAGGTCATCGCCATCATGACCAGCACAAAAGTAGGCAGGATCGGGGTACCCAACCATAAACCTCGCAAAAAGGCTCCCACCGGGGCAGTCAGAGTTGTGGCCAGCAAGACGCGCGCAAAATAAAAGCGCCGACTGATGAAAGCATCATCAAATATCCCTAACCAGGGTGCGACAACGAACCAACTGACGGTGAATGGGATAAACGTCGCCAGCATGCGTGGCAGTGATCCCAGGGCGAGTGTGTCGTGTGAGCTGAAGCCAATCAGCGTTACAAGCAGATAGGTGATTACGTCACCCACGATCAGCCGCCAGGGCAATGGGTGGTTGGAAGTCTTCATGATGCCACTATCGTAATTCTCGGTTTATAGTCACGCAAGGGCTGCGAGCTGAACTTATGCACTCCATTTAATCGGCATGCATTCAGCCACAATGACGCGGGCTGAATTTTTGCAGCTCAGCTTAATTGCATTCACGTCCATGAAAAAAAAGAAAAACCCCGGTCCTTTCACAGAACCGGGGACTGGAAAGATGCCCATCACAATTACAGATCTGCGTAGACCATCACCCGATTTTCTGCCGCGTTGCGCAGATCATTCTTCTCTGGCACCCCAGCATCGTCAAGCTTGACATTAAAATACTTTGCCGCCCGGGGGTTGCCGGCAAGATACTCGATCAACCCCTCTTCGACACTGTTTGGATCAAGGACAGCGTACAGCTCGACGGATATCACGCCGTTAAGCAGTAACTCAGCCTTGCCCCCACCCATAAAATTGCGCCACCACACCCGATCCCGTGCACTGGTGATCCACAAACGCCGGCTGCCATCATGCTCCCTGATCACGTAGTTCACAGGCACTGCATACGGTTTCCCACTTCGGCGGCCGTTGTACCGGACGACCACGACCGAGCGACTGACGAGACGACGGAAAGGCGAGTTTGCAAGCCAACAAATAAACCGGTTGAACAATTCTCGTTACCTTTCCTAATTACTTTTCGGTGATCTTTTTCAGACCTGACAATCAGGCATTGCGGATGGTTACTTCACCGATGAATCCCAGCTGATCAATATTGATTTTCTTCGTGGCTGTTGCGTAGTTCTTACTGATCTCTTGCACCGGCTGGATGAAAAACCCGGTATGCTTTTCACCTAAAACAAGAGCGTTGGTAACAAATCCATAGGAATTGATCTTGAAACCGACCTCCGCTGGCAGCAAGATATCTATATCACTTACGAAACCATACAATTTAAGGTCGGTTTCCCCTTCCGGAATATCAGCCTGCGTAAAGTCCAGGTTTGCATCCATGATGAACGACCAGAATTCTTGATCGGCGACCTTCCACCCTCCCGATCGGTTAAAATCTCCCAGCAAGATCAAGTGCACATCCGTCTCCTCAGAAACCATCCTCGGTCTAACAATGATCCAGACCCCCAGCAGGATAAAGAACGAAGGCCAGCAAATGGCACCGAAGTCGATGTCAAGCAAATTGGACATTAACGCCAGGCTTCCAATCGCGACAAGCAGCACGCCAACCAGAACTTGACCCCGCAGTTTCATAAACCCTCCATACAAGATGTGTAGCTGATGTTCAGAACCGGCTGCACAACGGTTCTGCGAAATTCAATAAATGTCATGATCCAGGGAGAGGTGATCTCTCCCTGGATCGCAGATGCATCTAACGAACGATAAAATCGCCGACCCCGCCGTCGAAATTGATCACAATTTGCTGATCGGCGTCCTGGTAGCCAGATGTCTCCCAGATGCCACTTTCGCCTACAATGTTGCCATCCGACCCGCTCACCCGATCGTAATTCGAGGGCAGACGGATATTGCCAACGCCGACGGAGGCATCAACACGTACTTCCGCGTTGGAAGGAACTTCTACGCGCACATCACCTACACTGCCATTGATCGTCAATGTTACGTCAGCCCCCCGGGCTATCTTGACCTCCGTCTCACCCACCCCACCATCGATTCGCACCTCATACGTATCTTCACTTTGCGGAAGGGACAAGGTGAGATCTCCTACACCTACATTTACGGTAAGGCTCTCGAGGATAAGATCTGTCAAATCAAGCTCGGCTCCTCCAACACCCCCATCGATCTGCAAACTCACTGGAATCAATGAGGTTACACCGATATCCCATTCAAGATCATCCCGGTCAACCAAGTCTAACCAATTGAATTCAACGTTGACCTGTTTCTCGTCTAAACGAATCGTCTTTTGTTGGGTACCGCTGACTGAGAAATCCATTTCTCCGATGTGGGTTACCTCAGCATCGAAAAGTGTGTCTTTATCGGTCAGCGCATAGACTGTTGTCGGTCCGACCGAGAGATCTAATTCGATTTCTGCTGACTCTGCTACACCAATCGTTTCACTGAATTGTTCGGTAACCACCTCGACACTGCTCCTGCTGTAACCAAGCAGTCCTCCAGCAAGGATAACCACCACAATTAATCCAAGCGTCGCTAGTGCGACGATGGCACCTATGATCGCCGAGCGCCTGGCAATAAGCAGATCCAAACCTATGGCGATCAAGAAGAGTGGCCACAACCTCCACAAACTAGCCCAACTCCACCCAGGCAAGAAACCCAGGTTGATCATCAGCCAGATCACGCCAAAGCCAACCAGCAAAACCGGCCAGAAGATCGATCGATATCTATCAGAATTGTTCATTTTACGTTCTCCCTAATATCACAAGTTATTCCGATGAATTTTCAGAGGATGACTCGTTCGGCTCCTCACCATGCACGGAAGGGACCTCTTCCACCTCGATCACCTCACCGTCATCACCACGATCTGACTTTGATCTCCCAAGCACGCCAGCCTGGCGAAGGATAAGATACAAGCCAAACAGGATGATCGCCGAGGGCCAGAACAGTCTGCTAAACATAGTATCCCCCATACGGAAAATCACCTCAAAGATGAAGCCAAGGATCACGAAGAGCACCAGCCCTGCTCGCAAAAAGCCTATTCCCTGCTTCCTCAATGATTCATCATCACCCTGACTCCCCATGATGTACAAACCCAGACCTACCGCGGTTGGAAAGATCAAAGTCCAGACATAAGCCCAACTGGCATAATGGCCAGTGATTGCCTGAAAGAAGAAGATGAGGCCAACAGTAGTCAGGATGCTTGCAGGGATCGCAAACCCGGTAGCTTCAGTCCCACCAGATATGGTGATTCCAAAGAAGATCAAGCCCGGCACCAGGATAAACAGCGGCCAGGCATATTGCCAAATATTTATCCGCAAGAACTGACCGACCAGGAACAGGAGCCCCAAAGCGATGAGCAGACCGCCAAATACAAGGCTGGTACGATTTGTACGACTATCCGACATGTTCATGCCTCCAGTTATGGCTAGCGTATCCATTTGGAACCGGCGCTGGCTGACCGCCGGAATCTAAGCCACCAATCCGTATCTGCATCGCTCTATACGCAAGAGTGACGACGCGGGTTGCAAGTTCCCGAAAATAAATCGGGGATGCAAACCATTCA
>JASFLN010000054.1:0-8070 GCA_050118075.1 Anaerolineales bacterium | reverse complement strand
CAACACTCAAATGATCAAGTCTCTCTTGGATCAAATGCGCGAACGTGGTTCGGCGATCATTATGAGCACTCACCAGATGAACCGTGTGGAGGAGATGTGCTCACGCATCATGCTTATCGATCATGGGAAACAGGTGCTTTATGGGTCGGTTGCAGACATCCGCACCCAGTATGCACCACACGCTATCGAGGTCGAACTAGAAGGGGAGCTGCCTGACCTCACCGGCCTTGCCAAACGTGAACAAATAAATGGTGCACACCGTTTGCTACTGAAAGAGGGCACCAATCCTGAGCAGCTTTTAAGAGTGCTCGCCAATTCAGACAAAGTGCAAATTAGGCGCTTTGAAGAGCTGCGCGCTTCACTTGAAGAGATCTTTGTAGAGGTCGTCGGCACAGAGCATTACCAACAGGAACAAACAGCATGAAAAAGGTTTGGCTGATCGCTCGGACCACGTTCTGGCGCCAGGTGCGCTCCGGTACCTTCCTGCTTTTCACATTTGGCCTTCCCGTAATCATGGTTGTAGCCGGGGCTGTCCCCATTTTGCGCGAAACGCGTGCGACTCTTCCGACGGTTGGGATCGTGGATCCATCAGGTCAGATTGAATTTCATGCAAAGTTTGAACACTCAGGACAAACCCTTTCCCTGGAGCAGTTCTCCAGTCTGAATTCCGCCAAAGAGGCCTACAGTTCAGACAGAATAGAGGCATATCTGGTCATCCCTGAGGGTTACACTCGCGGTGAGCGGCCGGTGCTCTATTCTTCTGAAACGCCCAGCGTAACGCTTCAAGATATGCTCCAAGCTTACCTGCGCCAGGCAATTCATCAGGACCAACCCGATTGGCTGCTCGATAGGTTTGAAGATCCCGCAGATTTTACTTACACCTCACTCGAAAGTGGGGCCAGCGTCTCGGAAGGTCCCGGCCTCCTGCTGCGGGTTGTGACACCAGTTGCGCTTGGCCTGCTCTTTGCATTTTCCGTCTTCACAGGTGCAAATCAACTGGGAGCCGTGATTATCAGAGAGAAGGATCAGCGGGCGATGGAGATGGTCATCACCTCCATCCGACCGACCGTTCTTATTGCCGGAAAGGTCCTGGGTATGACCATGGTCAGTATGGCTCAGCTGGGATTTTGGACGTTGGGTGCTGTGATCGGCCTTGGTTTGGCCTTCTCCGGACCGCTTGCGTTCTCAACCAGCATGATCCATGTTGAAGCGATCTTTTGGGCTGTGCTCCTCGGGGTCCCAGGATATTTCCTCTACGCTACGATCGCCTCTGGGTTGGGGATCATTGCCGGTGACCAACAACACGCACGTCAGCTGTCCGGCATGCTCGGATTTGTTGGTATGACGCCGTTGTATTTTGCGGGCATCATCGTCGGTGCCCCGAACAGCGTGCTTGCGGTTGCGCTGACCCTGTTCCCGCTGACTGCACCGACATTCGGCCTGATGAGAATGACGCTCACCTCCGTGCCCGTGTGGCAGCTCGGCGCAGCCTTCGGGATCCTCGTTCTCTGCCTACTCGTCGGGATCTGGGCCGTCGCCCGAGTGTTTCGCACCGCCATGTTGCTTTATGGCCAACGTCTCACTGCCACCGAGATTTGGGACGCAGTCCGGCGATCAAGGTGAAGAAACAATGATCACGCAAACTCTAAGGGGTTACACGAGATAATGAAGAACATTTTGCTGGTAGCCATCCGGGAATTCCGTCAGAAAGTACGCCAACGAGGCTACATCATTACCACGATCGCGCTACCGATCATCCTGCTCGTTGTCGGCTATGTCAGTGATGGGTTCGGCATGGGGGAAATTGAACCGATTGAAACACCGGAACCCGAGCAACAGGCCGATGCAGTTATCGGCTATGTTGACCGGGCAGATCTCATCAAAATCATACCTGACAATCTTCCAGCGGACTTCTTCGTGGAGTTTCCCAATCCGGAAACAGCGCGCCAGGCACTGAGCGCCGGCCAAATCAATGCCTATTACGTGATCAGCGAGGATTACCGCGAAACAGCTAATGTCGAACGCGTGAGCAAAACCTTGAACGCCATGCCGGATGACACCAGGGTCTTCGAGTGGTTGCTCATCCACAATCTCGATCCACAGCTCGAACCAGACCAGATCACCACACTTAGATGGCCTTTCAATGCCGAAACTCTTGAGCGTGCCGACATCGATTCACAGGATGCTGATCGGACGACGGGAAATACAATGCTCCCTTATTTCGTGGGGATTCTGGTGATGATGCCCTTGTTCACCAGCGGAAGCTACTTGTTTCAAAGTCTCACTCAGGAAAAGAGCAGCCGTGTACTGGAGATGCTGCTCGTCAGCGTACGGCCTCGACAGATGCTGGCAGGCAAGGTGCTCGGATACGGTGCGCTGGTTATCCTGCAATATACAATCTGGGCTGCGCTGGCTGGCATTGCCACCATCGTGACCGGAGGTGTAGTGACTGACCTGATAGCCCGTATTGAGCTTTCGGGCACGGAGGCTATATGGATCCTGCCTTTTGCGTTGAGTGGATTCTTGCTTTATGCAGCGATTATGGCCGGCGTAGGTGCTCTGGCGAAGGACATTGAAAGCAGTCGCCTGTGGATATTCATCATCAGCCTGCCGATGTTTTTCCCTTTCTATCTGGGAAGCTCGATCGCACAGGCTCCTAATGGCCCCCTGGCAGTAATTCTCAGCATGATCCCTTTCTCCGCACCCGTCGCGATGATGTTAAGGTTGGCCAGCACATCGGTCCCCTTCTGGCAGCTAGCCATCAGTATCGCGCTCCTCGTCGTGATCGGCATTGGGATGATCGCCATCATGGCACGCGTGTTCAAAGCTCAAACGCTCTTAAGTGGAGAAGAACTTTCGCTGAGAAAATTCCTGCAGGCTCTCGCCTGAGCAGGGAGCCTTGACCCGATCTGTAAAGCTCAACGTCCAAACATCGCTTGCGTGTAAAGCCCCAGATGGAGTTCGGCCTCTTTGCGAGCCTTTAATACGATGGCGCCTCTGAAATTGTAATCACACCCTAAGCATTGCTCAGCGGAAGGTCCGGGCACATGCTTTCCCACTAGATCCGATTCCCCTGGACCCCGATATTTGCAAAGTCATGTCTTCATCGTTTCCACAGAAAGGTTGTATTCCTGACTGGCCAAATGGCCAGTTCGATTCCCCCCAGGCGCTTGATACCTCCCGCGACGAGCTCCGTTACATTTATGTCACTAACAGTTATCAACACACGGAGGACATCCGCAATGACCAATCAGCTACGAACAACGGTTGCGCTGGCTTTCAAAGCGGCAGCCATGGCGATGGCCGCACTTGCAATCGCGTTTACCGCCCTGGATTATGGTGACGTTTCGCTCTTGATCATCCTGCTTAGCATCGGGCTGTTTTCACATGCCCTATCCACAATCATGGACAACGGCTGAGCAAGAACTCTCGGCAACAGGTGTTAAACGTATAGCTACAGAAATTTGAAATACAAGAATTATGAACAAGATTCGTCTAACAGCCTGTGTATTATTTTTGACACTCACTGCATTAACGAGCGCCTGCAGATCAACATCCGGTTTATATATCGGTTTAGCTTGCTTCAATGGCCCAAAGAAAACGGATTGGTTCCCGTTCATTCAACCGCAGCGAGTTGCTGGTACAACTCTGAGCAAGGTTTCCGCACTACAGCAAATCCCAAATGCCTGAAGTAATCCCAATGAAACATCCCTCACCTGGCCACTCGATTAGTGCATTCTCTCGCCCCCAAGCTATCTAGATACTCGTCACATGAAGGATCAAATTTTGACCTCTCTACGCTACCATGTTCCATGCAAGAGTTGACCAGCACGCATCAAACGGTCACAGTCGGAGGACGCAAATGAAATCAAACAACGTTCTTTTTAAGAAAAACATCTCTCAATTCAGGCGTAATGGAGGTTCTACCATGAAAGTCAGACTGTTTTCGTTCATAGGGATGATGAGCTTGCTTGCAATTGTCCTGGTTGGCTGCAGCCCAGCCAGTGCACAAGAAGCTTCATCACCGGAGAAGGTTGTGCATGAGTTCTATGGTTGGTATCTCGAGAACTTAGGCTACGATCCGGAAACGGACGAGTTCCGCAATCCGCTGCAAGATGGCTCATATGAAGAGCAGGGCGCGCTCAGCCAGGAATATATTAAGCGCATTGAAGAGATGAAGGCTGAGGGGCTTGCAGCCGATCCGCTGCTCTGCGCACAGGACGTGCCCCAGAGCTTTTCCATCCAGGCTGTTGATCTGAGCCCTATGGGCGAAGAAGCTCGCGTGACGGTTGGGACCAGTTTCGAAGGTCATGAATTCCAGGTGTACCTGCAGAAACTGAGCGGTGAGTGGAAAATCGCGGGCGTGATCTGCATGCCCAGTAACTGATCTGAACAGACTCGCTGAGATTTTTCAACACCACGAACCATCAGCAGCTGCATCAATCCAAAAAAGGGAGACACATATGAGTGTGTCTCCTTTCTTTGATTCGAGCGATGGCAGAGCAGAAGATCAACGCTTTCTCGCACACTCCATAGTCTAAGGATGACCTACAATAATTACAGTTAGAAGGTAATTGAAATGAAAGGACATCGCCATGAATGCAGATAAGGTTGTCCGCGAGCAGCTGCTTGCGTTACTGCGCGGTGGAAACGCGCATATGGATTTCGAGAGTATGATCGCCGATTTCCCTCAAGAACGGATCAACGACGTACCGCCAAATGTCCCTTACAGCCCCTGGCAGCTGTTAGAACATCTACGGATTACTCAGTGGGACATCCTCGAATTCATTCGCGATCCAGATCATGAATCGCCGGACTGGCCGCGCGGCTATTGGCCCAGCCCGAGCACAACAGCAAATGAGGGTCAATGGAGCGCTACCATCACTGCTTTCAAGTCCGATCTTCAAGACCTGATCGACATGCTTGAAGATCCCGACACTGAACTCTATACCGATTTACCGCACGCCGAGGGGTATACGATCATGCGTGAACTCCTGCTCGTTGCGGATCACAATGCTTACCATATTGGGGAATTTGCCATCCTCAGACAGGTGATGCACACATGGCAATAAGCGACTGCCTGTAGGGGAAATTCATGAGTTTCCCCTACTCGCCACCGGTGTTTGATTCGAGCCTCACCTTCGGCAGACTATGTGGGTACTCCCGCTGCAGGAAATCGACCAGTTGTTCACGTACAAGACAGCGAAGGTCCCACGCTTTGGACGAATTTGCCGCGCTGACCAGCGCACGCATCTCCATCGTGCGTTCTGTCGAATTGGTGACCAGCAAACTCCAAACACGTCCGTCCCACAGCTCTGTGCTGTCCAGGATACGTTTCAGCTCCTTGCGCACCTTTTCAACTGGAACACTGTAATCAGCATAAACGAACACAGTCCCGAGGATTTCAGCCGAGGTGTAAGTCCAATTTTGAAACGGGTTATCCAGGAAGTAGGTCACTGGCACAATCAGCCGCCGCTCATCCCAAACACGCACAACGACGTACGTCAGCGTGATCTCCTCTACCCGTCCCCATTCATCTTCCACGATAACGACATCATCAAGCCGGATAGGCTGACTTACCGCAATCTGGATCCCAGCAAGCAGCGTCCCGAGGCTTTTTTGAGCTGCAAAACCGAGCACCACACCGGCGATCCCTGCTGAGGCCAGCAGGCTCACCCCGAATTGTCGTACACCCGGAAACGTCATTAGAATCGCGCCCACGGCGAGCACTGTAATCAGCACAGTGCCAATACGCTCAATCACGCGATATTGCGTCATAATGCGCCGGGCTTGCAGATTATCCTCCACATCGATGGGATGTTCTTCGAGCAGCATCTCGCGCACCATTACAAAAAGTCGTCTGAAAAAATAGGCGAGCGCAAAGATGATCCAGATCTGGAGAACATGGGAAATCACGTTCAAGATTTCCTGTGGGAATTCAAGCCAGGGCTGTGCTATCCAAATAGCAACGGCGGGGAATAACAACCGGAACGGGGTGCGCAAGAATTGCAAATGAAGTTCGTAGGAGGCAATTTCAATTGGATGTTCCCCATGCCGACGCTCAACCAACCCGCCGACAACAAGACTGATCAATAAACCTGCCAAACCAGCAGCAACCGTTATCACCATGCTTGATACGAGCAGTTCCATCTCAACAGCCTCACTTCCTGCAATCCTTTGCCACGCACCGCGCTTGAAGTCTAACAAATATTTTCCTTTGTGCATTATACGAAACGCAGTCTCACTTCCCGACCATTTCGAGAGGGAAGCTCAACCTGCTTCAATGGTGAACTACCTAATCATGGTCTACAATAAAATCGGGTCTATTAACAGGCAAGACCCACAGGGAAATCAACCCATGGAGGTGGGCATGATCAAAGCCAAGACCAACTTTCCGCGTGTATTGATCCTTGGGCTGGTGGGAGTCATCATTGTGGTTGGAATCATATTAATCATCCAGACCATCTCCGTCTCGATGATCCCTGAGGAAGCGCGGGAAATCAACGCGCTGGCAAACAGCGAAAATGAATGTGTCGTGTGTCATCGCGATACGACGCCCGGCATTGTGGTCCAGTTTGGACACAGCACGATGGCTGCCGCAGAAGTGAGTTGCCAGGACTGCCATGAGGTCGCCGAAGACTATCCGGGATCGGTCGAGCATGAAGACACATTTGTGCTTGGACAGCCCACACCGGCGATGTGTGAAAAATGTCACAAACAGGAAGTGGCTCAATTCTCGCAAAGCCGACACGGACTGCCTGCCTATGTAGCCTACGCAGGAACTGAAGACCTTAGTTCCAATTTGATAGCGCAGTATAAAGGCATACCAGAAGGCGGCGCCGGTCCGGACAAAATGCGCAACGCGCTCTTCGCGCTGGAAGGACCTGAGGTGACCCGCTTCGCGTGTGAAGCCTGCCACAATATCGGTAAACCAAACCCCGATGGTTCTGCAGGGGACTGCACCAAGTGCCACCTGCGGCATGAATTCAGCCTCACTCAGGTTCGCAAACCCGAGACGTGCAATTACTGCCACATCGGGCCCGATCATCCGCAATGGGAAATCTACCAGGAGTCACCGCATGGTATCGCCTACGCCACAGGCAGCGAGGATTGGGGTTGGGAGGCAGAGGCAGGCACGCTGAGCGTTGAAGATTTCCCCGCCCCGACCTGCGCGACCTGTCACTTCTCCGGTTTCGGTGCCAGCGGCACGACCCACGACGTCGGTGACCGCCTGACCTGGTTCCTGTTCGCGCCGATCAGCACGCGCCGCCCAGCATGGCAGGATAATGTCGTGCGCATGCAGAACGTGTGCCTGGAATGCCACAATCAAAACTTCGTTGAGACCTTCTATGAGCATGCCGATGAAGCGACCGAGGCGGTGAACGCGTGGGTGCGCGAGAGTGATGAGATGGTGGCACCATTGATCGAACAAGGTTTGTTGACTGAGGCACCATTCGACGAACCGATTGATTTCACTTACTTCGAACTCTGGCATCACTGGGGTCGAACCGCCAAATTCGGCGCCTGGATGCAGGGACCCGATTACACCCAGTGGCATGGAGCCTATGAGGTGCTCGCCGACCTGGCAGAACTTGAGGAGCTGGTCGCAGAGAAGCTTGAAGCGGGAACGCGCTGAGTGATGTATTACCTTGCCGAACTCTTCCCTGGACTAAGGAAGGTCCGCATTCCGCTATCGCGCGATCAGATCATGCTGCTGCTCACCGCCGTCAACGAGTTCTTCCTCGGCCTGGATATTTACCTGGCGCACCGCATCAGCGGCACGATCGTCCCCAACGAGTGGATCCCGATCATCTTCGGGCCGGTCGCCGGCGCACTGCTGCTGCTTGCAGGCTTGATTGCCTTACGCCGCCGGAACGTCGCTGCGCTGCTGGCTAACCTGATCTTCATCGCCAGCATCGCCGTGGGGCTGCTCGGTGCCTATTTCCATCTCGAGCGCGCCATCCTCCCCGCCGCCCCGCTAGGTCAGCGGGTCAGCATTCCGCTGTTGGTTTGGGCCCCGCCGATCCTCGGCCCACTCACCTTCTCACTTGTTGGATTGATCGGGATCAG
>JASFLN010000053.1:0-8081 GCA_050118075.1 Anaerolineales bacterium | reverse complement strand
GCATGGAAGCCATCGACCGGGAAGGGGATGGGTACTGGGTTGACCGCGGCTGGAGCGAGGAAGCGTATGTCCGCACGACCTCTGTCCTTGATAGCGCGGCGACCGGTTCATCCGATGGCGGGGTGATCCCTATTGGCGGCATTGCCTACGCCGGGGCCAAAGGCATCAGCAAGCTTGAGGTACAGATCGACGATGGATCCTGGCAAGAGGCGCAGCTGCGTATCCCCGCATTGAGCCCACTCACCTGGGTGCAGTGGCGATTCAACTGGCCAAGCGAACCGGGCCGGCACACCGCACGAGTGCGCGCATACGATGGTGCCGGTCAACTGCAAATTGTGGGGCAGAATGGCGCAAGACCTGACGGCGCCACCGGCATCCACGAATTAACTTTCACGGTCTAACCGAGAGAATCTAAACGATTGTTTGCTGCCAGACTGGAGGCTTCTCCAGTCTGGTTTGATTTAACCATGAACCGACCTCGACCCCCGGACGTGTTGGAGTAGAATCCAAACCAGACATGTGCTAATAACCCATTCATTGGAAGCACCCAGTGTAGAAATCTGGGGAACCATGATGGCATCTTCAAGTTGAGGTTGATATGAAAAGATGGATCGTTCTCACGCTGGCTGCAGCCCTGGCTTTCTTAACCGGCTGCACGGGTGAACCTGAACAAACCGATAGGGTAAGGGTTGCTCTGCTCCCCATTCTCGATGCGCTTCCGATCCACGTCGCCCAATCAGAGGGCTATTTTGAAGAGCAAGGGGTACAGGTCGAGATCATCCCGGTCGCATCTGCGCCAGAACGAGATCAGTTGATCCAATCTGGGCAGGCGGATGCGATGATCAACGAACTGGTCTCAGTGATTTTCTACAATCAGCAGAGTCGTGAGGTCGTTGCGGTTCGCTTCGCACGCACCGCAACCGCTGATGCACCGGTTTTTCGCATCGTAGCATCCAGGGCAAGCGGCATCCAAAGCGTAGAAGATCTGGTGGGGGTGCCCATAGGAATTTCTGAGGGGACCGTTATCGAGTACACAACCGACCGCCTGCTCGAGGAAGCCGGCCTTACTCCTGACCAGATCGAGAAGCTGGCCGTGCCAAAGATTCCCGATCGTCTCAATCTGCTGTCTTCCGGTCAGCTTGCCGCAGCGAACCTTCCCGATCCTGCCGCTTCAGTTGCAATGCTCCAAGGCGGCCAACTGATCATTGACGATTCCTCGTTCCCGGAAGTGGGCCACAGCGTGATCACATTCGATGCTGACTTCGTAGGACAGAATCCAGACACTGTGCGCGCGTTCCTGGTCGCAGTGGAGCAAGCGGTGGCGGCAATCAACAGCGATAAGGATCGCTGGGATGATCTGCTCCTGGAGGAGAACCTGCTGCCGCCCCCTCTCATGGGAACATACATCCTGCCTGATTATCCGACAGCCAGTGTTCCAACTAGCGCTCAATTCGAGGATGCACTTCAATGGGCATTGGATAAGAACTTGGTCACAGAACAAATATCATATGATGGATCTGTGTCCAGCGAATATCTGCCATAATACGTGTCGAAAGCACAAAGAAAGCCGATCCTCATGGAAAGCTTTAATGATGCTTGAGCTGCGCAAGCTCGATTTTGAGTACCCGGATGGAACGCCAGTATTTTCGCGCTTCGACTGGCAAGTCCAACGCGGGGAACCCTGGGCAGTGCTCGGTCCTTCGGGGTGCGGTAAAACCACGCTGCTCTATTTACTTGCCGGACTGCTCAAGCCGACGAGCGGGGAGATCCTCGTTGAAGGACAACCGCTTGAACGTCCCCGACCACGAACCGGTTTGATCCTGCAGGATTACGGTCTCCTACCCTGGGCGACGGTCGCCGAAAACGCCCGGCTCGGTTTGCGGGTGAGAGCCTTCTATGGTCCAGATGGCCGGCATGCGCCCAGTGATGAAAATGTGACCACTGACATAGCCCAGGTCGATCCATGGCTGGAACGTCTTGGCTTACTTACGTTGAAGGATCAATACCCCTCGCAGCTTTCTGGTGGGCAACGGCAGCGCACAGCAATCGCCCGCACGCTGATCCTCAACCCAGACTTACTGCTGATGGATGAACCCTTCGCTTCGCTGGACGTGCCCACACGTGAATCTCTTCAGGACCTCATCCTCGATCTCTGGAGGGAACATGCCCTCACCACGATCATCGTGACTCACACCATCGAAGAGGCCGCTGTGCTCGGTCAGAAGATCCTTGTGCTTCTGGACCCGCCTATTCATAGAGCCCGGATTATCGATAACCCAACGGCAGGGAACCCGGATTTCCGAAACACCGAAGCTTATCGACAAACGGTCACCATCTTGCGTGAAGCCCTGGAGGTCCAGGCGTGAGACGTTCTGCTGTGCTCATCGCTGCGCTGGCTACACTCGCCGTCTGGCAGATTGCCGCCATGCTGATCCGCCTGCCGATCTTACCAGCTCCTTCGACTGTACTGATCGTCTTCTTTCAGGAGATCGGCGGCGAATTGGGAGGTCATTTTCTCGCCAGCCTCTGGCGTGTGGTTGCTTCTACCTCCCTCGCGCTTGCGGCAGCCGTTCCAGCGGGTTTGATCCTGGGGCAATCCGAGACACTCAATCGGATTTTTTCGCCCCTAATCTACTTGTTGTTTCCAATCCCAAAAGTAGTCTTCGTACCGATCATCCTGCTTTTTCTCGGTGTGGGTGATCTCTCCAAAATCGTCATTATTTTCTTGATATTATTTTTTCAGATCCTCGTTCTGGTGCGGGATGAAGCTGCCGGGTTGCGCTCCGAACTCATCGCGTCGGTCTACAGTTTAGGCGCAGGACGCAGGGCGTTGTTTCGCTTTGTATATCTTCCCGCCAGCGTACCTGCGATCCTGACTGCTTTACGGCAATCTGTCGGCACTGCAGTCGCCGTGCTCTATATCACCGAGTTGTTCGCTACTCAACGCGGTCTCGGGTACTACATATACCTTCAGGGAAGCACGCTATTCCAGTATCCCAAGATGTATGCAGGCGTAATCGCCATGAGCCTCTTGGGCCTCGGTCTATATTTCACGGTCGACTGGATCGAGCGTGTGTTCGTGCCCTGGAAATTTGTGAGTTAGACGATGGCAGAGCTTGAAACAGCATTGTTAATCCTTCCGCCTCGTAAGGTGCAGGTTTTCAGCTATCCACTGCGTGATGCTTACGACTCAGAAGCTGCGGACAGTCAGCTTCCAGCCCACATCACACTGCTCTATCCCTTTGTGCCGCCCGACAAGATCGAAGAGACAATCCCCAGGCTTGAGAAGCTGCTTAAAGATTGTTCACCTTTCGAGCTTACGCTTGATCGCTACGGTCGTTTCGAAGGCACGATTTTCCTTGAACCTTCTGATCCAGAACCGGTTCTTGAGCTTTACGAGCATCTTGCACGCGAGTTCCCAGAATATCCAATCTATGGTGGCGAGCATGGCCCAGACCTGCACCCACACCTCACTCTGGCTCGTTCAGATGATCCAGCTGATTTATCCGCGATTGAACTACCGCCGACTCCTTCTTTCACCTTCCTGGTCGAGAGACTTCATCTCTATCTAGGATCCGCAGATTCTGAGATTCCCTTTGTGCCCCGCGCGGTGATCCCCCTGGGTGGAGCAGCTTAAACAGCATGCCGAAAAACGATAAGTCGCAGCAGGTTCGCAATATGTTTGCCCGTATTGCCCGGCGATATGACCTACTGAACCGCCTGATGACTTTAGGGCAGGATCGGTCCTGGCGCCGGGAGCTGCTGCAAAGCCTGGATCTGAACCCTGGAGATCGACTGCTTGATATCGGCACTGGCTCGGGGGATCTCGCATTTGAAGCCTACAAACAATCAGAAAACCTGAAGATTGTGGCCTGCGACTTCACCCCGGAAATGATCGCGGTTGGCAGGAACCGTCCGCAAGCGGAAAGCATCCATTGGGTGCTGGCTGATGCCGAACACTTGCCATTTAAAACGCAGACTTTTGATGCCGTCGTCTCAGGTTTTCTGCTGCGCAACGTCACCAGCGTTGATCAAGCGCTTGCGGAACAGTATCGCACCTTGAAGGAACATGGTCGGCTGGGCGCACTCGACACAACTCCACCGCAGTCTGCCTGGCTGCAACCGCTGCTGCGTTTCTACTTTCATCGCGTGATCCCATGCCTCGGTCAGCTCATCGCGGGTGATCAGGAGGCATACGAATACTTGCCAGCTTCAACAGAAGCATTCCTCTCGACACGTGCCCTCGCCCAGAAGATGAAAGAGCAGGGCTTTCATGCGATCAACTATGTGAAACGCATGCTGGGGGCAATTGCCATACACTGGGCACAAAAGTAAAGTCATACCCGAATTGATCACGCTCTCCTATCCGAAAGGTTTCAATTTTGGACATCCTCGCCGAATGGTTTAAACAATGGTTCATCCCGGGATCGTTTTCATTCTTTCTGCTCGGCGCGCTCCTGGGTCTCGTCCTGCTTTACTTGAACGACCGTCGATCCCGCTGGGGTAGGCGCTGGCTTTCTGTATTAATCGGCTTTTACGCGCTGATGGCTATCCCCGCGATCGCTTCCGGTTTGGAGAATATACTCCAGGGAGAATTGGGTGAAGGCTATCCCACACAGCGAATCGAGGACATCGACGCGATCGTCGTGCTCGGTGGTGGAGGCGCGAGCTACACCGCAGGTGACAGGGAACTATCGGTGCTGAGTGAAGCGAGTGCGCTGCGCCTCATCGAAGGTCTTCGGCTGTGGGAACAGCTCAAACCTGAGTGGATTGTGGTTTCAGGCGGGGATAATCCCCGTGCTGGACTGCTGACGGCGGAGAGTGAGACGATGCGGGACACGCTGATTGAATTAGGTGTACCCCGGGAGCATATCCTTCTCGAGGCAGGATCGGCGAATACGCACGACCAATCGCAAAATCTGCAGCCGATCTTCAAAACCAACGGGATCAATCGTTTCGTGCTCGTAACGTCACCAACGCATATGCGGCGCGCATACCTGACGTTCGTGCATGCCGGCTTCGATCCGATCCCTGCTGCCGCGCTAGAACATTCCCAATCCAAGACCTCCTTTGGGAATGCAGTCCTTCCCAGTCTCGACGCTCTGAATGCGAGCCGTAATGTGATGCGTGAACTATTTGGGTTACTGTATTATGCGCTGCGTGGTTGGGTATAAAGCATCAAAATAACGCGCTGAGGAAACCGGCTGCTAAGAGCAAGCCATGTAACAATACGAATCTTGCCATCATCGCCAGGACTTTGTTCAACGCCCTGCCTTCTGTACTCGCAAGTTTACGAAATACCTGCATGGCTACCGGGGTTGCCAACCACGCTAAAAGAACACCAAATGGCGCCCAGCCACCGATTACTGCCACCGTGGGGAGTATAAAAGCCAGGCTGAGCAGCAGTCCAAATTCAACCAGCGCGCCCTGCCGGCCAATCAGGACCGGAATAGTACGTCTTCCAGCCTGTCGGTCGGTTTCCATATCACGGATGTTATTGACCCCCAGCAGCGCGGTGATCGTGCTTCCTACCGCTCCAGCGGCAAACCAGGCTTCCATCGGGAGGCTTTGCATCTGGACATAAACGGTCCCTCCCACTGCGACAAAACCAAAGAAAAGCATCACGAAAAGATCACCAAACCCGTTATAGGCCAACGGTGAGGGTCCTGCGGTGTATGCCAGACCGGCCATGATCGAAGCCAACCCCAACAAGAGCACAGGCCAGCCTCCAAGCGCAATCAGGTATAAACCCACCAGAGCCGCGGAAAGAAAGACGATATACGCCCCTCTGCGCACTTCGGCTGGCGGCAGCCACCCTGCCTGAGTTACACGCAGCGGTCCCATCCGTTCCTGGGTGTCAGTGCCGCGTTCAAAATCCATCACATCATTGAATATGTTCGTGCCGATCTGGATCGCGAATGCACAGTACAACGCGGCCACCGCCGCCAGCGGCCGAAAGGATTCGTTGGCGAGTGCGATTGCCGTACCGACCAGAACCGGTGTGACGGCTGCAGTTAGTGTTTTGGGTCGGCTGGCTTGCATCCAGGCGCGAAGCTTGGAAATCGGGGGCTGCGATTGATCGGTCATGAGCACATTCGCTTGGTAGAGTTCAACTCGTTCATTCTCCGCAGGGCATTATAATAAACACCTTACTCAACAGCACGTGCAATATTCAAACTGTTCTCAGGATCGCAGATGACAAAACATGGCCTCTGGAAAACACTACGCCGTACGCTGCTGCTCGATCGCTCTCCGTGGCTCAAAGTGTATGCGGATGACATCGAACTCCCAACCGGCGAATTGGTGCAGGGCTATATCCATCTGCAATCGCCCGGATATGCCATGATCGTTCCTGTTAACGAGTCCGGGGAGATGGCATTGATCCGATCGTACAAGCGCGGCGTGGACGACATCGATATCCAACCGCCTGCGGGAGTGCTCGAGGAAGAGCATCCACTGGAGACTGCCCGGCGAGAACTGCTGGAAGAGACGGGCTGTCAGGCTGAAAGTTGGCACCCGCTGGGGAACGTCGTATTGAGCGGAAATTATGGCGGGGGCCGGGCGCACTTCTTCCTTGCCGTTGGATGCCGTCAAATTCAGACACCCGATTCAGGCGACCTGGAGGAGCAGGAAGTGATCTGGCTGCCTGTCAATGACGTGTATACACTCTATCAACGGGGAGGATTCCAGCAGATGGGCGCCACTGCAGCTCTGGGGTTGGCATTCGCCAAGCTGCGCCAACTAGGCTTGATGTCAGATGACAACATCACTGATGGGTGATCTGGATCAAGCTGCGCGGCGCGGTGAGCCTTCCCATGTGTGGAGAGCTGGCCAAGAACGGCGACTGGGGATGATCCGTGCTGCAGCCGGAGAACGGATGCAGGGCCGCGTGCTGGACAACGGTTGTGGTGTCGGCCAATACCTGCACAAGCTCAAAATCGGCGCGGCTTTCGCAGCGGGCCTGGAATACGACCGCGATTTTGCCCGCCAGGCTTCAGAGCGTGCCGGTGATGTCGTGCGCGGCGCAGGAGAACAGCTGCCTTTCACTGACGATACGTTCGATCTCATCTTGTCGCATGAGGTGCTGGAGCATGTCCAGGATGACCGGCAGGCTTTGGAGGAGATTGTACGCGTGCTGCGCTCACCGAACTCTGGAGGCAAGCAAGCGGGCGGTCGGCTGGTGCTCTTCGTCCCCAACCGGGGCTATCCATTCGAAACCCACGGAATTTACTGGCGCGGTCGATATCGATTTGGAAACATCCCGCTTGTCAATTATCTGCCCCGTTCGCTTCGTGATCGTCTCGCTCCCCACGTGCGCGTGTACACCCAGAGCGACCTCCACCGCTTGTTCGCGGGACTGCCTGTAAAGCTGATCGATCATACGGTGATCTTCGGTGCATACGATAACATCATCGCCCGCTGGCCTCATATAGGCCGTGCGCTGCGAAGGTTGTTACAGAGGCTGGAAAAAACGCCTTTGCGCCGATTGGGATTATCGCATTTATGGGTGGTTGAAAAACAATGAGCCGCTGGAGAGTTCACTGAGCGTCGATAGCACCGACCTCCTGCACATCAACCGGTATGCCCTCGATCTCCTCCGGGAGCAAATCACCCTCTGGCACTTCTGCCCTTGGAAGCTTGCGGCGCACCATGACGATCAACGCGACCTCACCAGTGTAGACACCCTGTCGCTTACGAATTCCCACCCCGACGCCAACCACATTTTCTTTCGCCAGCAGCTCCGACTCATAACGCTCTTTGACCTCGGCTGCTCTTTGGAAATCAGAATGTGAATCCCGGTTCATATCCATCATAACTCCACATCCAGGCAGCTTAAAACCGCATCGATCGGATTGTAGATCGTCGCCTGGTCAGAACCGGCGAAAAGTAAGCCGACCGCCAGCAGCGCCTCCCCAGCTACAAGCAGCGAGCCTGAATCGCCCGGTTGAGACATGGCTGTGGAGACAATTTGATCTTCAAACTGTGCCGTCCGTGCGCCGTACTGAACCTTGACGGTCGCGTCCAGGACGATGATCTGGCCATTTGTCAATCCGGTCGTGCGGCCTGATTTGCGCACATTC
>JASFLN010000052.1:0-8207 GCA_050118075.1 Anaerolineales bacterium | reverse complement strand
AATTCATTCGAATGTTGCCAAACCCTTCCAGTACAGGCATCGATTTCGTCAAGATCATCATCCTACTACGATGTTGTCCGTTCGATTCGGTTCACGAGCTTTCTCCCTTCCCAATCAATCAGATCGGGAAGGGAGAGAGTAGCTCAACGCACCGTCGTCCCGTAGAGGTTAACATATGTTCCTGCCAACCCGGTCAGCCTGTCGGCCTCGACTTGCTGGGCGGCGCTCAAGCCACCCTTCACCCATACGGTACTGCCATACAAGTTGTAGTACTGACCGGCGATGATATTGAGTCGATCTGCCTCAACCCTCAACGCTGGCGAGAGCCCTGCATGTACCCACGCTGTACTTCCATATAGGTTCAGCGAATGACCTGCAGTCGCCGTAAGGCGTTCGGCTTCTACCTTGGCCGCAGCCGGTATGCCCGCACGCACCCAGGCTGTGCTCCCATGCAGGTTGTAGTATTGACCTGCTAAGGCGTTCAAACGGCTTTGCTCCGCGATCCGCGCTCTTGCAGGCGCGTTAATTTCTTCTCTCCCAAAAGCCGGCCCGGCGACGACCGACGATGATCCGAGGCGCCCTCCGCTTAGCAGGCTGTATGAGATGGCGATCAGTGCTAACGCGCCAACGACGACGATGACGAGAAACAGGTTGTCCCTTGAGATGGAACGTCTTTCTAACATGGCTGGCTCCTTTCGCTGGTAGGCCTGATCCCTACACAACAATCCCTCTGTCCCCACCTTACAGATAAGCCGCAATTAATCGTCAGCCTCGGCGTTAATTAGCGTATGTTCGCAGAGCCCGGTCCGATGAACTTCGCGTTGTATACTTTCAATACAACTCATCTTCTATAGCCTGCAGCCAAAGGGGAATCGAGGTTGCCATGCTTGAGATTTTCGTCTTAGGACAGTTCTCGCTGCGCAAAGAAGGTGACCTCATCGTCGTTCCCTCCCGCCCCGCACAATCACTCTTTGCGTATCTCGCTTTGAACCCGGGATTAACTCACCGGAGAGAGAAACTTGCCGGCATGTTGTGGCCGGATGGCACGGAGGACAACGCTCGTCGCTACCTGCGTTCAGCACTCTGGCGGATTCGAAAGTCATTCGAAGAGGCAGGACTGGATTCTGACGCATATTTGATGAGCTCTGACATCCAGATGTGTTTGATAGAAGATGCTGAATATACCCTGGACGCCGAACAAATCCTCGAACGGAAAAACATATCTAAGTGGAGTATCGAAGACCTGCGAGAGAGAGTCGCTCTTTACAAAGGCGAGTTGCTTCCCGGCTTCTATGATGAGTGGGTCGTACTCGAGCGTGAGCGTATCCACGCTGCATATGATCAGAAGATGCGGCTGCTCGTCAACGCTATGTTGGCGGAGCGGCGATGGGACGATGCCATCGATTGGGGCGAGCGATGGATTGCCAATGGTTTCGCACCTGAGCCAGCCTATGAGGCGCTGATGATCGCACATGCTGGGATGGGGGACTTGTCCAGCGCGATCGCCATTTACCGCCGCTGCCAGGATAACCTCAGCCGAGAACTTGGCCTTGAGCCTTCAGGAGAACTGCGAGAACTGCGTGATCGGCTTACCAAAGGTGAGATGCCAACGCTGTCCATGCCAGTTGAAGTTCCCGAGCGGCTTCCTTTCGAGCCCAAGCCACCTGCCCCAGGTGAAAGCCCGTACAAAGGACTGTCATTTTTTGATGTCGCTGATGTCGATATTTTCTTCGGTCGGGATTCGCTCACCGCTCGCTTGGTCGGGCACCTGCACGAAAACCAGTCCCTGGCTATTGTCGTCGGCGCCTCTGGCAGCGGGAAATCATCAGTGGTGCGCGCCGGCATGGTTCCGGCTTTACGACGAGGTAAAAAAATGCCGGATGGAACTGATCCACCTGACGGCTGTTCCGAATGGGCGATCCACATCCTCACTCCGGGTGTTCACCCAATAGAATCACTGGCCCTGGCTCTAACCCAGGAGAACGAATCGCTTAAGGCAACAACAAATCTAATCGACGACTTCAAACGGGACGCTCGCACCCTGCACTTAACCTCCCGGCGCTTGGCTGAAGCTGGTGGTCATTCACGCCTTATGCTGCTGATCGACCAGTTTGAGGAAGTTTTTTCTCTCTGCAAGGACGAGGACGAGCGTCAAGCTTTCATTGAAAATATCATGACCGCCGTGGATCCTGAGGATGACGGGCCAACGACCGTTGTGCTTACACTTAGGGCTGATTTCTATTCCCATTGCTCTCACTACTCGAAATTACGGGACGCTTTAGCCAGGCACCAGGAATATATCGGCGCGATGAACACCGAGGAACTGCGCCAGGCGGTGGTGCAACCGGCACGCAGAGGTGGGTGGACGTTTGAACCTGGGCTTGTGGACCTGATCATCCGTGACGTGCGCGGCGAACCTGGCGCGCTGCCACTGCTCTCGCATGCACTCCTGGAAACCTGGAAACGACGTAGCGGCATGATGATGACCCTCAAGGGCTATGCTGAAGCAGGCGGTGTGCGCAGCGCCATCGCAAAGACGGCCGAAAGTGTTTATCAATCCCTCGATCCGATTGAAAAAAGGATTGCTCGATCGATATTCATTCGGTTGACTGAGCTCGGCATTGAAACGCAGAACACACGGCGACGCGCATTGATCTCAGAATTGACAATGGACCCCGAACAAGATGACCGCGTCACAGCAGTCCTCAATACGCTTGTAGAAGCCAGGCTTGTGACGCTTGAAGAGCAGACTGCTGAGGTCGCGCATGAAGCCCTCATCAGGGAATGGCCCCGGCTGCGGGAATGGCTGGAGCAGGATCGCGAGAGCTTGCTGCTGCACCGGCACCTCACTACGTCAGCCTACGAGTGGGAATCGCAAGGCCGCGACGAGAGTGAGCTCTATCGCGGATCCAGACTTGTGAATGCGGTGCAGTGGTCCAAGGAACATGCTCAGGAGCTGAACCCACTGGAACAAGAATTCCTCCAGACTTCGCAAACCCGTGAACGAAGCAGGGCAGAGGAGCGTGAACAGCAAAGACAGCGCGAATTGGAAACGGCCGAGCAGCTGGCTGAATCGGAAGCACGAAACTCAAAACGACTTCGCGTATTCGCGAGTGTATTGAGCGCTCTCCTGGTCATCGCAATCGTCTCAGCGGGATTTGCGATCTGGCAGCGCAATCGCGCCGAGAGAGAAGCACACCTGGCGAAGTCACGTGAGCTTGCATTTGCAGCAGTCGATCAGCTTGATCAAGATCCGCAGTTGAGTTTAATGTTGGTTTCGGAAGCCGTTGAGGAAGCGAACCAGGCAGGCACAAACACACCGGGTCAGGTAATAGAAACGCTTCACCAAGCCGTCATGACTTCCCGTCTGGAGATGTCACTCCCAGGGCATGAATGGCGCGTGTACGATGCCGTGTTCAGTCCGGATGACAAACTGATTGCCAGCGCCAGTTTTGATGGAAGCGTGCGCATCTGGGATGCACTAAGCGGTGATGCGGTGGCTGTATTGGATGCGGGCAACCGACGACCGGTCAGAAATGTCAAGTTTCACCCGAGTGAGAATATGCTCGCTACAGCCGGTAACGATCGAGTCGTCAGGCTCTGGAGCACAGAAAGCTGGGACCTGCTCGAAGAGCTCGAAGGTCACACCCAATTCGTGATGGACCTCGATTTCAACCGTGATGGCAGCCTACTGGCATCCGTGGACGTAAGCGGAAACGCGATCATCTGGGACATGAATAATATGCAGATTTTCAAATCATATGACGCCGGATTTCTAACCTCGCTGGCATTCAGCCCCGATGGACAGTTCCTGGCCACAGCGGGAGACGCTATCCATGTTTGGGAAATCGCGACCCGAGATCTCGCTCTCGAGATCCCAAGGCCTACAACAACATACACCAGTCAGGGAGATCCATTTATTTACGGACTGGAGTACAGCCCTGATGGCAGCTACCTTGCCGCTGCGGATTTCGACGGCGTGACCAAAGTCTTCAATGCAAAGACGGGTGAGCCGTTATTTGAACTCATCGGCCATGCAGATCGGGTAACCAATCTAACCTACTCGCCGGATGGTTCGCGAATCGCCACATCTGGTTTTGATCAGCGCGTGATCCTCTGGGACGCGGTCAACGGAGACATGCTTTTTGAACTTCCCGGACATCGCAGCATGGTGCCTTGCGTGGCCTTTGATTCTGGCGGTTCCCGTTTGATCTCAACGACCTGGGAAGGAGATCTATTTGTATGGAACGTGGGCCCAAAACGTGAGCTTCGCTCAATCCCCATTCCTGAGCGAGCTGCCTCAATGGCAATCAACCCAGATGGCGAGATGCTTGCCGTGGGCATAGAGGGTTCGCAGTATGTACATTTATTTAACTTCCCATCGGGTCGACGTGTGACCGAACTCGATCAAGGGTCATCGCAATCCGCCCCAATGAGCATTGCCTTCAGTTCGGATGGCAACTTAATCGCGAGCGCTGGTCATGAAGGCCTTATTCATATCTGGAGCTCTGAGACGTTTGAAGAAACCCTGTCTATCTCGGCTCACGACACCCTAATTTGGGATTTGGCTTTCAGCCCAGATGGTGAGCTGCTTGCCAGCGTATCGGATGATTCAAATATCAAAATATGGCGTGTTTCAGACGGCTCACTGTTTAAGACCTTTCAAGGTTCGGCGATGGGGGTGACAAGTGTGGCGTTCCTGCCGGATGGAGACGAGGTTGCTGTAGGTGACTTAAATGGTCCAATCACAATCTGGGATCTGCAGCAAAAGAGTTTTCGCACCCTGTCAGGCCACGCCGGGCAAATCAAAGAAATTACATTCGATCCTGATGGCCTCCGAATGGCGAGCGCCAGCACGGACGGCACCGTGATCATCTGGGATCAGGAGAATGGGGAAATCATCCATGAGTTTGCCGGGCACGAAGGTGCGGTTAACAGTGTTGCTTACAACGATGATGGTTCATTGCTTTATTCGGGCAGCCTGGACGGAACGATCAAAATTTGGGACACCGAAGCCGGGAGACTTATCTTCACTATTGCAGATGCTGTCGGAGGTGGGGTGATCGACATGGCGCTCAGTCCTGATGGGCGGATCATCGCAGCCGCCGGACCAAAAGCTCTCAACCTATATAACGGTGAATTGGAAGACTTACTCGAACTCGCTCGGAACAGGACTTTCCGGGACATGACCGTTGAGGAATGTCAGGAATTTTTTGCATCGAAGGATTGTGCCGGGGAGGACCCTCCTCGGGTTGCACCGCCGGATTTGCTCCCACCCGTGGAAATAAACCGGATCTGCACTCTCATGCAGCCAAGCTCGACTTATGTGGCCGGTGCCGGCAAGGAAGCACATGATGGGGCGTTATTGGTGAGAGACGAGCTGGGTTGGGACGAGTACACATTCGAAATGGATTATTCCCGGGATAGTGTCCTGGGAATGCAGACCTTCTTGCAAGAGGATTGTGACTTGATCCTTGCTCCAAGCTGGACTTTCGTGACCTCCGTAGAGTCCGCAGCTATGGAGAATCCAGAACGACAGTTCGCTTTGATCGATGTTGTGCTGGAAGGCGATTTTGGTAATGTGTGGAGCCACATCCACCGCATGGACCAAGCCGCATTCCTGGCTGGTTATCTGGCAGCAGGCGTCACCAAGAGCGATAGGGTTGCTACATTCGGCGGCGCGAACATACCTCCTGTCTTAGATTTCATGATCGGCTTTGAACAGGGCGTTCTTTACTACAACGAGCAACATGGAACAGACGTTGAACTTCTGGGGTGGGACACTTCTTCGAAACAAGGCGATTTCGTTGGGGCGTTCTGCTGCGCTTCAGAAGGCTACGCCCTCGCGAATAGGATGATCTCCGAGGGCGCAGATGTGATCTTCCCGGTGGCGGGTACGTATATCGGCGCAGGTGCCCTGGCTGCGGTCCGAGAAGCCGATGGAGTTCTTTATATCGGAGTGGATATCGATCAATCTAAAGCTACACCGCAATTCTCTTCATGGATTCTTACAAGCGTGTTGAAACGCACAGATCAAAGCGTGCTGCACATCGCCGAAGCATACGAAGGCGGTGAATTTACCGGTGGTCTTCATTATGGAACACTAGAGAATGGCGAGGTGGGCTTGGCGCCGTTCTATGATAACGACCAACTCGTTTCGCCGGAACTAAAAGCTGAATTGGAGCAGGTCAAGGACGGTATCGTCAGGGGTGAAATCAGGACAAAACCATAATTCTTTTAAACATCAATTCTACGGATAGTTAGTTATTGCGATGTAGAATCATTCAATTTTAAAGCCTAATTTCATAACCAGTGACCTTCCGGCAATTTGCCTGAATGTGGATCCCCGCAACGAGGAACCCGCTCGACCCTGCTAAAAGGCAATACTCGGTATAAACGCCGGGAGGAAACCGAACTAGGCAGGGGTTCAAACAATCAACCGTAGTTCACATGACTTCCAACCTTACGCTAACCACACAGTTGGTCAAACCCAGGATCCGTGAGGACTGCGGTAGTGGTTTTGGGCCACTTGATTCACATCCGTGCCCTTTGCCGGGATGGTAAGGTCGATGGTTCGTCCCAGCACCCCTGAAGCTCAGCGGAAAAGCCGCAGCCATTTTGGATTTTAGGGTTCCTTCACGCACCGAAAACCCAGGTTATCCGGACCGAGATCCTTCGATCGTGGCCACACCTTTCCGTCATAAGCGATGATGTAGGCATGACCATCATCGATCTCGGTTGCGGTCCACCAGTAGATCACCTGCGAATGGAGGTCCCATAACGGGGATTCCTTATCGGGGGTGAGCTCGTAGGCAGCCGTGGAGGTTTCTTCATCCCACTCCCCGCGGCTGTTCTGGCCGTGACGGACCATCGAGCGCACGGCTTCGTCCACCGTCGGCACGCGCCAGATTTCCTGCGGTACCGGGGCGAGTGTCAACCCGTCCTCGCTCAAGTACCGGCACGCTTCCTGAGCGTCGAACCAATCGCCGCCCACTTCAGGCCAACCGGGATCCTCCGGCGCCCAGTAGAGCGCCACGCCGTTCCCTTGCACATAGCGGATGCCACGATTCCCGTCATCCACCCGCTGTGCCACCCGAAGCGCCGGTCTGGTCCCGGCAAGCACTAAAGTCAGGACGGGGACGCCGAGGACGATGAGCAGGGTGGTTCTGCGGGGCTGCGGGCGCCCAAACCAGTGCAGCACGCCCAACCCGAAGAGCGGCAGGATGATCAGGAAGGTGGCCGCGTTGCTGAAAGCCTGGAAGAACCAGATCGCGAGCAGGGCCAGCAGCCAATGCAGTACCCCGCCAACCCGTGGCCAGAAGATCGAGGGCACCGTTACGCTCATGAAGATGAGCATGGGGCCCAGATACTGGGTGAGCATCAACCCCAGGTTCATCCAGATCGACGGGTAGTACCAGCCTTCGTGGAAGTTCTCGATGATGCCCCAGAACGCCCAGAACGAAAGGATGGCAGTGGATAGACCCATCGCGATCCAGCCGAAATATTTGCGTCTATGGCGAGTGTCCTTAATGACAACCAACTCTAATCTGGGTGCTCGGTGGTCAGAGACTTGATCAAGCGTGCGCTAATGCCGAAGGCGACTGGCACCCAACGATCGCCGGCGCCTCGTGGATCAGCGCATCGTTCTCCAGCGCCGAGACCATGAAAAGTGCAAAATCGACCCGGCGTGTCATGTTGCTCTCAAGAATCGGGTCGCCCACATGGCGGCTCCAGACCGGAAGTCCCTGACTCTCGCCCTCCTCCAGGTCGCTGCCGCGCACCACGGTCCACAAGGTGTCGCTGGCGAAGATCCGCCGGCAGGCCTCGACCTGGTCACCGATGTCGACCAGTCGGAACAACTTCCCGATGAAACCGCCGAGCTTCTCCTGGATTTTGAGCGAGAGCGGATACACATCCTTGCCATCGCGCGTGATGTGCCAGCCGCAAGAAAAGATGAGACGAGCCCCCGGAGGTGCGTAATCGAGCACCGCCTGGGCGGTTCCAGATGAGTAGTCGTTGACGCCCCACGGCACGAGCACGGTCAGCACCCCGTCACACCCCGCGACGGCTTCCTTGATCACCTCACGGTCATCAGTTGGCCCGGGGATGATCGTGATGCGGTTCTTGAACTCATCGAGTTTGCCCACGCTCTTTTCCCGGCAGACACCGACTACCTGGTAGCCCCGATCCAGCGCGTGCTGAACCAT
>JASFLN010000051.1:0-8207 GCA_050118075.1 Anaerolineales bacterium | reverse complement strand
AGCCGACCACATCCAACGCGTTCGTCGCAAGAAGCCCTACGACCTGCGACCACTTATCGAAGAGATTTCGATCGAAAGCTCGACCGATGAAGATGTGACCCTCGAGATGAGACTTTCTGCCAGAGAAGGTGCAAGTGGGCGCCCTGAGGAAATCTTGCTTGAATTAGGACTTCAACCCGAGCAAGCTCATATTCACCGCAAAGCCTTGTTTTTCAACCCATAGCATAACTAACAAGCAACCGCAGCGCGCTGAATTTCAGGCACGCTGCGGTGTATTACACACAGGTTTCGTCTAACCCCCCATTTGGCAACCTGACTTAACCCCCCAGATCAAACAGATTCATATACTTCATTGCCAGGTTAAGATCGCCTTTGAGCTGGACTTTTTTAGTGGCAATGGCTGCCATCGGGTTCAGCTTGCCCGTGATCATATCGATGTAGTCGGCTTCTTCAGCTGTTACAGCTAAATTAGGATCATCGATTGTGCCCTGCTCAACACTGCAGGTCTGATCCTTGATTGTGCAGACCCAGTCCCCACCATCGCCCAGGTGGAATTGGATCGTAGCGTCCACGCCTTCTGCTTTATCGGCCAGTAGAGCGCCTGGCATACGCTCCATCAAGTCTTTGACAGTAAGTGGCATCTTGTTCTCCTTCTTCTATTGCTGTAGATTTTCGAATATACCGGCGGCACCCATGCCTCCCCCGATGCACATGGTGACCATAACATACTTTGATTTGCGACGCTTTGCTTCATACATAATTTGAACGGTCAACTTTGCGCCAGTCGCCCCAAGCGGATGGCCAAGGGCAATCGCACCGCCATTCACATTCAGTTTCTCCGTATCGAACTCGAGATTGCGAATGACAGCCAAACTCTGGGAAGCAAATGCCTCGTTCAGTTCGACGAGGTCCATATCCTCAAGCTTCATCCCCGTCCGTTCAAGGACCTTAGGAACGGCTTTAATCGGACCGATACCCATAATTTCAGGCGGTACGCCAGCTACGGCATAGCCGATAAAACGCATCCAGGGCTTTAGCCCGAGCTCGTCTGCTTTTTCTGCGCTCATCACGACCACCGCTGCAGCACCATCCGAAAGCGGAGACGAGTTGCCTGCCGTCACCAACCCGTCCGGCGAAAACGCCGGTCGCAGTTTGGCTAGCGCTTCCAACGTTGTATCCCTTCGCACCAACTCATCTTTGGCGAATGTGATCGTTCGGGATCCATCAATGCTGTTGGTCGTCACTTCGAGAGGCACGATCTCGTCGTCAAAGCGGCCGGCGTCCTGCGCATCTGCCGCCTTCCGGTGGCTTTCAAATGCAAACTGGTCCATATCCTCGCGCTTGATACCGTATTCTGCGACGACATTCTCGGCCGTTTGCCCCATGCTGATATAGGCCTCTGGCATTTCAACCACCAGGTCAGGATGGGGGCTAATCCGAAAGCCAGTCATCGGTACCATGCTCATGCTTTCGACCCCGCCAGCGACGATGATATCCGCCCCTCCCGCGATGATTCTCTCGCAGGATTGTGCAATCGTCTGTAAACCGGATGAACAGAAACGGTTGACGGTCATGCCCGGAACAGAATCCGGAAAGCCTGCATATAACGCGATTGACCTGGCAACATTTAAGCCCTGGCTTCCTTCTGGAAAAGCACAGCCGATGACCACGTCATCAGCTAAAGCCTTATCCAGACCACCGGCACGTTCCCAAGCCGCTTCGACCGCATTGCGCGCCATATCCTCCGCACGATAGGATTTGAGCGTTCCCTTTTTGGCACGACCGATAGCTGTGCGTGCGCCTGCGACAATTACTGCTTCACGGGCCATAGTAACTCTCCTTCGTCGTAGGGAAATAGGAATTCGGGATTGGGGACTTGGACCGCATTAATCCCAAGCGTTATGAAGTCAAACGGGACAGTCCCTGTTCAAAAATCAACTGATCCCTGATTACTAATCCCTAGTTCCGTAATGGCTTATTCGTCTCGATCATGTGCTGCAATCGATCGAGAGTTTTGGATTCATGACACAGATCCAGGAAAGCCCGGCGTTCCAGTTCAAGGATATATTCCTCCGGGACCCACTCCGGTTCTGTAATGTCCCCTCCACACATTACCCAGGCGAGCTTATTAACAATCACAGCATCATGATCCGTCGCCCAGCCTGCTTCTTTCATGCCCCACACAGCTGCTCTCAAAGCGGCCAGAACATCTCTTCCTGCGGCATAGACTCTTTCACGCATCGGAGGCTTGTAACCTTCTTGGACCATAGCAAGTGCCGAACGTTTAGCCTCCCCAAGCAGGTGCTCATGTTTCATGATGATACGATCCCCAGGTTGGAAGAAACCCATTTCAAACGCTTCCCATGCCCCGGTGGCGACCTTTGCCATTGCAGTTTGCTCGAATACTTTCTGCATCACGGAGACGGGATCCGCATTGTCTATGCGCATTACAGGGTTAATGACCCTGCGCATGATCTCCTTTGTCCCGGATCCCGCTGGGATCAATCCCACACTCATCGTTTCTACTAACCCGATGAAAGTCTCTGCGGCAGCTACACGCTTCGAGGCGGACATTGCCAACTCAGCTCCACCACCCAGAACCATCCCGAATGGTGCAGCTACAACCGGTTTTTGGAAATATCGCATCCGTAAAAGGGTTTCCTGCATGCCCTGGATCAGATCGCTGATCTGGTCGAATGCCTCCTGTTGGGCAGCCATCCAGATCAGCATGATGTTTGCACCAGCCGAGAAATGCCTACCCTCGTTCCCGACGACGAGTGCGTCAAATTCATCAGCCGCCGCCATATCCATTGCGGTCGAGAGCATTTCGAAAATATCTGCATCCAACGCATTGGCTGTGCTGTGGAATTCGATCAGTCCAACCCGATCACCCATGTCGATCAAGCTCGCAGAAGCATTGCGCTTGATGATCGCGCCTTCAAGCTCCTTGAGCATCTCGATCGGGAGCACACGCTCGTCGATTTCGAGCGCTTTGTACCCCTTCGCCTCGAGATCGTAATAGCCAACGGCGTGCCCAGCCTCATCGTGCTGATAGAAGCTCGCACAGCCGTTCGCGAGCATGTCTTTAACCCAGTCTGCGACCTGGATGTCCTTGGACTCGAGGCGTTCAACAGTCGCTTCCACACCGAGCGCATCCCAGATTTCAAACGGGCCGATCTCGTTGGCAAAGCCCCACTTCATAGCCTGATCAATATCTACAAAGCGATCGGCGATCTCAGGCACGTGGCGTGAAGCATACCCCAGCATAAATGCCGTCGTCTCCCAGATAAAACGCGCCAGGCGCTGCGTTTCTTCCGAGGCCTCTTCGTTATCCGCCTGAGCAACCAGCCAACGATAGCGCTCACCGAGGTCTTTGATCTCCTTCCCTTTGCTGAAGATCTCTAACCTCGGTTTGTTGGGCGGCTCATGTTCAAGGGCCTCAGGGTTTAAGACCCAGAATTCTTTCTTGCCTTCTTCGTTGATAACCTGTTTGTAGAAACCGACCCTGGTTTTGTTGCCCAACCATTTTCGCTCGACCATTTCGTCCAACAGCTCGACCGTTGGGCCATGCCGGAGGATTTCACGCGACTCGTCTTCAGGAAGCAGGTCATAAAGATTGGCGCCAACGTGAGCAGCCACATCGTTCCCGATAAGATCTCGAAGTCTGAAAATGGCTGTTTTAGGCCTCCCCACCAGGGTGCCCATCAGCGCATCCAGCTCTTCGATCCCGTAGCCGTGATCAAGGGCATAAGCCATCTCAAAAGCGCTAGCTATTGAGAACATGCGATTAGCGATGAAGTTGGGTGTGTCCTTACATACGACCACACCCTTTCCCAGTGTCTCCTCACAGAACTTGACAATGTACTCAAGAACATCCGGATCGGTTTCAGCGTGTGGGATAACCTCCAGCAGCTTCAGCCAGCGAGGAGGGTTGAAGAAGTGCATCCCCAGGAAATGTCCTTTGAAACCCTCCTCCCGCCCTTCAGCAAGATCCTTGATCGGCAGGCCGGAGGTATTCGTGGCTACGATACAACCAGGTTTGCGGACTTTCTCGATGCGCTCATACAGACCGCGCTTGATCTTTAGATTCTCGACGATCGCTTCCACAACCAAGTCAACGTCCCCAAGTTTTTCGAAATCATCTTCGAGATTGCCCAATTCCACCAGTTGTTTGGAACGTTCGCTTAATACCGCCGGAGGTCTGCTCTTGACAACCGCTTTCCACCCCGTTTCCACAATCCGGTCCCGCACTTCATTATCTTCCAGCGTAAGGCCGGCTTCTTTTTCGGCCTCGGTAAGCTCCCTGGGGACGATGTCGAGCAGCAGCGTGGGGATCCCAAGACCAGCAAATAATGCTGCGATACCCCCTCCCATCGTCCCGGATCCAACCACTGCGGCTTTCTTGATGTGATAGTCCATCGGATCCATGCTCCTATTCTCTGACCCGTACATGGGCCTTTTCAATGCTGAAGTCAATCAACAGAGCGGCTCAGTTGCCCAATCCCCCAGGCTGACCTAATTCAACTCGTGCCGACTGTACTCCAGAATCCTGCGAGCGACGATCAGTCGGTTGATCTGACCGGTTCCTTCATAGAGGTCATTGATCTTGGCATCCCGGAACCACTTTTCAAGCAGGTAATCGCGTGAATACCCTAATGGTCCCAGCAGCTCAACGGCCTTCTGTGTGATCTTGACGACGACGTCCCCCGCCTTGACCTTACATGCGGAGGCTTCGATCGTGTTGCCTTTGCGCTCGTCAGCAAGCCACATCGACTTGAGTGTCAGAAGCCATGTCGACCGCAACCAGGTTTCCATGTCGATGACCTCACGCTCAATATTGGTCATCCGACTGCGTGGAAGACCGTAACGGATCGTGACACCGTGTTCTTCGAGCATTTGCTTTAGAAGCTCGAGTGTAGCTCGCGCGATGCCCAGAGCAGAGGCAGCGACCAACGGCCGCGTGGCGTCAAACGTGGCCATCGCGCCCTTGAAACCTTTCTCGTCTTTCTTTTTCTTTTCAACCACTTCGGATGGGCCGAGGATGTTCTCAAGGGGAATCCGACAATCCTGAAGCACAATCGAGGCTGTGTCACTGGCTCGGATGCCCAATTTCTCTTCCAGCTTGGTGACCTTCGCACCGGGTGTCCCCGCTTCTACGACAAACGGCCTTACACCCGCTCGACCAGCCTCTGGATCGATCGTCGCCCAAACGACAACAAATCCCTCCGTGTCGACCAGCGCCTTGTGTCCGGCTGTCACGAAGATCTTCTCACCGTTAAGCACCCATTCGTCCCCATCCCGAACCGCGGTTGCACGCACCTCAGCGGGCATCGCTGAACCTGCATGCGGTTCTGTCAGCGCCATGGCGTCGAAAACCGGTTTCTCACCCTGAAAACGTGTCAGGAAGCGCTCTTTTTGTTCCGGGGTTCCGGTTGCGTTTACCGCTGCAGCACCCAATAAGCCGCCCGGTGTGCACAGCCACATACCAACGTCACCCCAGGAGAGCATTTCGACGGTGAAGGCCAGCGTTTGAAAACCAGTACGCGGCCGCTTCTTCTTCTCACCGCCATCATCTTTCTTCTCTTTTTTTCCGTCACCAGGCGTCATTCCGGAAGCACCCATCGCCTTCTGCGAAGTGTGCATAAACTCAATGTAATCCCACGGGATTTCGTGCTCGTTCTCGTCCAACATCCTCGAGATCGGACGCATCATATTCTCAGCGACGGTTTCCATTAAGACCCTGGCTCCCTGGATCTTCTCGGGCATTTCAAAGCTAATCATGTTTAAACTCCTGATCTCTTTCTCGAGGGCTAAACCATCGCCAGACCGGCGAGGGTCGCGATGCCACGTCCGTTGCGCATCCAGAGCTCAACGGGATATTCACGGATGTACCCGTATCCACCCAGGATTTGAACTGCACGATCTGTCACCATCATCGCCGTGTCAGATGATCCGTTCAGCGCTAAATATGCCTCCCGGGAAGCGTCTGTCCCCTGATCCAGCGTCCAGGCTGCCTCCCAGACGAGCAGCCGATTCGATTCAATCTCGATCTTCATCTCCGCCAGCATAAAAGCGATTGATTGTTTCTGCGCAATCGGGGTTCCCCAGACCTCACGCTCCTTCGCATATGGCAGGGCATAATCAAGTGCGGCCTGGCTGACACCGATCCCGATGGCGCTCAAGGCGGTATTCGTGCTCGCGATCAACGTTCCCGGATCAAATCCATCTTCACCGCCAATGCGGTTCTCTGCCGGAACCTCGACATCGTCTAATTCGAGCGGAAAAGTCGGCAACGCGTTAATGCCCAGCCATTTCTCTCGTTCGCCGACCGTGAGTCCTTCGCTTTCGGCCGGCACTACAAATGCCTGTGTCCTTCCATCAAGATCTGCATATACGAGGTAAGCAGGAGCATCCTTGGCATAAGGAACAAGAGTCTTTTGCCCACTGAGGATGTATGCGTCACCCTTTTTGTTCGCCTTCGTCTCCATATCCAGCGGGTAGAAATCGTAGTTGGGCTCGATGTAGGCGGCGACATAAGGCTTCCATTCCGCCTCGATTACGGGGGGGATCAGGCTTTCTTTTTGTTCCTCGGTCCCCCCGTGCAGGATCGGGATGACATAGGTGGAGGGTGCCAACACGGCCAATGTTCCGGCCATATCACCCCAGGCCATCGCCTCAGCCGCCAGAACCCCTGTGACCGCAGAGTGCTCCCCAAAACCACCATATTCTTCGGGGATGCTCGCTTGTAAGACCCCCAGTTCCCAGCCCTTCTCAATAAGGTCAGCGGGAAGTTCACCTTCTTCCTCTGCCTCACGCGCCTTCGGCCGCAGGTCGTTCTCAGCATAGCGTGTAACTGCGTCGATGAGCATTTTCTGTTCTTCATTGGGTTCAAATGAGTACATAGGATCCACCTCCCTGGGCAATCCGTTCTTACTTGCCGCTCAAAAAAGTTGTTGAGCAGGCTGACCTACAAGCTGCCCCACCAGTTCAAATACGGAGAATGCGGTATTTAATCGCTCGAAATCGGTACCCTCCGTGCATCTATAGCGGATGGGCGCGCCATCGCGCCTCTCGATCCCTGTATGATTCTCGACAGTCAAAAATCCCCGTTGGTGACGATATTCAATAGGTGCACCCACCTCTTTAATGGCAAGCAGTTGATGATAAAACTCGACGTTCGGGAAAAGTCGTCGTGATTTATGATCCTCCAAATCCAGAACCTATATCAAAGAGAACACAGAATGGGTCATAAAGAACAACATGAACCAAGTCATTGAGCTCTGCAACAAGGTCAAGTGGGATTCGATCGATCCTGCCTACCCGACTCGTTTCACAGCATCGCATAAAGCAGGCGTGCATGCTCATGCTGACCCCTCAAGTACAAGCCCATCGAGGATCAAGTCAGCAAACTGATCGGCAATTGTGTCTGCCCGCATGCGTCCGTTGGGTCGGTACCATGTGATCATCCAATTCAGCACTCCGAGCAGTGCAAAGGTCGCCAAGCTGCGATCCATTGGTCGAAAGGTTCCCTCCTCAATACCTTGATCGACGATCGTCCGCCATAATTCCTCAAAGCGATCACGCCGGTTGATATGAACCGCACGCAGATCCGCCTCGAGACTACGGTGCTCCATCAGGAGAACTGCAGCGAGATCCGGATCTTGCGTCAGGCGGTTCACATAGACCCGCATTGCCTGACGGATTTTGTCTCCTGCGGGTAAGTCTTGTGTTAGAACCGTTTGAAGATCCTCGATCAGGAGATCTAATGCCTGGTCGAGAATCGACACGAGGATGTCTTGCTTTCCAGATACGTGATGGTAAAGGCTGGCTTTTTTGAGGTCGACCGCGTCGGCGATATCCTGCATCGAGGTGCCGTGATAGCCTTTTTGGCGGAAGATCTGGGCCGCCGCCTGGATGATCTCACCTCGCTGCATAGGTATATTCCCTACCGACCGGTCGGTAGAGAGATCGTAGCATACTTCTTAAGTTGAAGTCAAGTTAGCTGAGAGCTTCAAAGTGCCTCTCCACGGTGCACACATCTGTCCTCTAAATGCCGCAAGGTCAAGAATAGGAAGCATGTGAAGGGGATCATGTCTTTACGGACACGTTGGGCCAGCGCTTAGTGAAAAAGCAGGGCTGGTAGTAACACAATGTTAAACTTGAGTCCGCTATGAGGATGAGTTAAAATCGATCTATATTGCCCTTGT
>JASFLN010000050.1:0-8228 GCA_050118075.1 Anaerolineales bacterium | reverse complement strand
AAAATCAGGAGCAGCTTCGACCACGCTTGCACCCTGCCCCTCTGCTACGATTGTGATCTCGCTGACGACATCCAGATCGCCAGCAGCGGCGGCATCCTCATTGCCGCTATCCGAACGATCCAGAACGTAGACACCAGGTGGAAGCACGATTGTATCTGCACCAGAACCCGCAAGACACTCACCTTCTTTGCTGCCGCCTTTATCCTCATTTGCGGCACGTACAGCTTCCCGCAGCGTGCATTCCCCGTCATTGGCAATGCGGTCTGCAAAACTGTTTACCACGATCGTCGCTTCGGCTTGCACAGCCCTGACGGCTGCGAACGCAATGGAAGTCAATAGAAATAAAACCATCAGTCGTACTGAAAGCTTGAAGAAATTTTTTTTGCGCAATGTAACGATACTCACGGAAACGTCTCCTTTAGCGAAGAGTCGATTGACTTGCATTACGCTCTATTCAGGTATGTTCTAATGATCGAAATGAGGGACAATAAAATTGCCAGACCTCAACAATTCTTTTTTGCAACCTATACATTTATCCGATTGGCAACAAAGCAACGAGTGCGATCCATGCTGCGATCGATAGGATGTGCATCGACTGGTCCACCATGATGCGGGTGATGTCGGCGGTGTATCCCTCGCGTGTTTGCTTAAAAATACTTTGCCACCAATTCAAGGGCACGCGAGTATCGATTAACGCATGCACAAGCCCTAGCACAAGCCCGGCAATCCATCCTAATGCCAGCCCGAGGAAGAGCACGTTGACTGCTGCGTGGACCCACGCAGCGGGATGCTTTAAGTTCGTCTTGTTGGCTGCCATCCAATCATTCTGGAAAATCCAATCTGCAGCGAGATGGGCAATAAAAGCCCGCTCAAATGCTGATAATCCAATCAAATCGTTTCTCTCCTTCGATACCTATCTGCTACTCTTCCGGCCTAATGCCATGGAGAATTCCCATTCCTAGGTCGCTCAGGGCAGCGGTAATTCGATGCTCAGGGTACTCAAGCGCAAAAATGGTTCGGCTACCCAGAGCCATCATTGAATCCGAGTGAGGCAGCATGGCTGAAACGCCGCACTCGTATGCAGCTTCAACCTGTGACCTAACTGCTTCGAAATCAAACGTCCTGGGTATCTTGTTCAAAACCAGCTGCATATGCGGCACGTTTAGCCGTTGGGCGATAGCGACTGTCACTCCAGTGCCTTGATAATCCTGGTAATCGGGGCGCAGGACGATGACCAGAGAATCCGAAATAGCAATTGAAAGCAGCGTTTCTTCATTGAGGCCGGGATGGGTGTCGATGACAAGCAAATCCAGATCGAGCGCTTCGCAGGCTCGCTGGAAACCATCGCTCAGCAAGCCGGGGTCAAACCCTTCACGTAGAATTCGCGTGATCTCACCCGCTTTGATGCTGGAAGGGATCAGAAAAACCGAACCGCCAGCCTCAACAACCATCTGAGGGGAGACATCATATGCAGCCTGCTCGATCTCACAGTGACCCCATAGATAATCATTGAGCGAATAGGATTCATCGGGAGGCTCCCAGCCAAAGAGCACATGGATCCCGGGTGATTGAATATCGGTATCTACAACCCCCACCCTTGCTCCATGTTTGGCGATGAGTGCAGCCAGGTTGGCAGTGATGTTGGATTTTCCGGTTCCACCCCGATAGGAATGGACCGATAAGATCTGGGCTGTGCTCATCTCGATGCCGACCGCTCTGATCTCTGAGTGAGCGCTTCCAGCTGCTTGAAGAATTCCGACCCCACTAAATCATCCACCTCTTCCTTCTTTTTTGCGTCATCAATGTGTATTTTGAAAGCATTCAACTGTTCCCGGAGCCCCTCTTCACGCGCCTTGACGTCGCTGACCATCTTGAAAAATGCCGCCAGAAACTCATCGGCCCGATCCATCCTCGGATCATCTTCCGATCCGGAGGTTTTCTGCACACCTATAATCTCGTTGATTGCGGAATCGTAGTTGCCTGTCGCTATTTTTTCACTCCAGGCCACGGCCTGCTGCAAGTAAGCTGCAGAGAAACGGAGCCGGCCGCTCAAGTTGATCATCACTCGCAAAGCGAGGTCAGGTTGGTGCGTTGCGACCACAAGAAAATCTTCGCGTTTTAACTGCAGCAGTTGGGTTGGCTCGGTGGCCACCACTCCGGCGGAGCGCGGCTTTTGGTCGATCATCGACATCTCACCAACGATCTCCCCGGCTCCGTATGTATTCAAGATCAAATCCTGGTTGCGAAGCCCTTCAGCGACGATCTTGACCCGGCCGCGTTCGATGATATACAGCGCGTCCCCAGGATCGCCCTGCCGAAAAAGGACCTCATCGGTTTCCAGGTCAAGCCGGCATATCTTCTCTCCGAGCTCCTGCAGGATTTCCTTCGGGACGCCCTGAAATAAAGGGATCACACTCAAATCAAATGAGTAACCGTTCTCACACATACGCAGCTTCTCGCACTTGGCAATATCTCAATTTACATAGCACGCTGAACCACCATAAAGGTCACGTCATCAAACGGATCTGCCCCAACCATGTGCTCCTGAACTGCAGAGCTTATTTTCGTCACCATCTCATGCGCCGATCCGGCCGCTTCATTGAAGATACGTTCTATTTGATCCTGCCCGAAGAACTGACGTTTAGAGTTCATCGCGTCCGGTAAACCATCGGTGTAGGCGAGCAGCATCCCTCCGGGTCGCAGCGTGACCGATTCGATCCGGAAAGACATGTCGGGCATCAGCCCGACCGCAGGACCCGTGGCCGAAAGACGCTGCAGCCCTCCACCTGGATTCAGCAGTAAGGCATCGTGCTGTCCGGCATTGATATACATAAGCTGTCCAGAGTTGGGATCTAACATGCCCAGGAACATGGTCGCGAACATGCTCGTCTCACCGTGGTTCTCTGCGATATAGTCATTGGTTTGCTGTACGGTGGATTTCAGCGCGGCCGTACCTGCCGAGAGCATCGACCTGCGCCGGCCGAGCGCATTACCTTCTGGTTCATTCTCCGCATCATCCGAAAGCACATCCATCCAACTCAAAGAGTTCGGTTGGTCGGCGAACGCCCGGGTCAGGCTCCTGAAAAGACCCATAAAGAGCGCCGCACCGACGCCTTTATCGCAGACATCGGCAACCACGAGACCAACTTTCTTGGTAGTGTTGAGTTTGAACGCGTCGTAGAAGTCGCCAGAGACCATGCGAGCTGCCTGAAAATAACTCGCGATTTGCCAGCCATCAATTTCGGGCAGCTCCTTTGGAAGGAAGCTGGCCTGAATTTCGCGACCGATTTCGAGTTCCCGTTCGGCAGTTTCCTTAGCTTTGATTAACGCTTCTTCAGAGCGAACGCGCTCGGAAGAATCTCGAAGCATGCATGCTATTACGTTTACACCATCATTTGGGGACCTGACGGAGGCAATCGTGCCCTCAACGGTCCACTGCACTCCGTCACGATCCTTCATCACAACACCAGTAAGGTGCTGTGGACCGCTCCCATCGCGTACTTCCTGAAACGCATGCGTAAATGTATGCTTTGGGTTATCCGTCAAGATAAGACCAAAATGATGGCCAATCAGTTCATTGATTGGATAGCCCAGGTAAGTTGTGATGTTTGGGTTCGCACTCGTGATGAAGCCCTCTTCATTGGTTTCAAAATAGAGGTACCCAAATTCGGTAATTCGATTCGTTGATAATTCCAAAGTTCGCTCAAGATCCTTCCTGATCGTTCTCATAGCTCGTAGGTTGCTCGGATCGGTTGGCTCAGACTTCATCTACGCCGGCAGCTCGCTGGCGAGCAATCTTTTCAGGTAATCAATATGCACACGCGTTGCTTGAGCCCCGCGGTCAATAATATGGTCGACTTCATCGCCGATGAAGGTTCCGATGTCCTGGTCGAAGGTTGGGATAACCGGGATCACTTCTGCGTGATGCGCTAAGTTGTAGAATGAATACGACGACTTCAAGATATTGTTCATGTAAAGCGCATTGAAGTGCGCTGTCACCGAGCTGTAGGAGCGCATCCTCTTCCTGGTCGGCATTTCAAAACCCATGGCCAAAATGATGTCGGCGCCCTTTTTAATTGCGACATTCACTGGCAGCGGGTTCGATACGGCTCCATCTACAAGCAGCTGTCCTTCAACCTCCCAAGGCGAGAAGATCATCGGTATCGCTATGCTCGCTCGTACCGCCTCGACGAGTTTTCCGTTCGACAGAACAACGGTATTCCCACCGTACAGTTCCGTGGCGACAACACTCAGCGGAACGTCAAGATCGTCAAATGTTGTATCACCAAATACACTTCTAATCCGTTCCATTGCGACGATATCGTCAATCAGTCCAGAATACTCGTCAAAACGTGCTTCACCATGCATAACCGCCCTCAGATTGGAGGTATATCCCGCCATCAACTCGCTGGTCCAGAACTCTTTCGAGCGCTCTTCAGCATTCTGGACCCTATCGCCCATCGCCAGCACACCGGCGTAGATGCTGCCAGCGCTGCAGCCGATGATCATGGACAACTCAATCCCAGATTCTCGCAGTACTTTACGGAGTCCAAGCGCGGCGGCACACTTCACGCCACCGGAACCGATGACCAGCGCAACCCGTCCTGTACTCACCTTCTCACCGATCCATGCGGCATATTCATTGACCCTCGTGGTCTACTCACCTTCAAAGCTCTTGACTGCGGCGTCCACGTCGTCATAAATCTGCACGATGCTCGCGAATCCGCTCATGTCGAGCAGCGAGCGAACCCCGTCCGTGGGCGCGGCTAATCGCAGGTCCCCAGCGGCGGCACGGGATGCCTTCAACGTCTTCAAGATTGCGCGCAGACCAGCACTGCTCATGTAATCCACACCCGATAGATCACCAATGATGCGTGTATAATCGTCCGTAATTGACTGATCAAGCACGCTCACCAAATCCTCAGCGGTCAGAGCGTCTATGCTTCCCGTTATTGAAATGATCGAGATATTTCCCTGTCTTTCTTCCTGAACATCCACTTCGACAATCTCCTTAAACGATGCAGTATTTCTAATCATTTAGATATTTGGTAAGTCTTAGATGATTCCCCGCCGGTGTAGCTTCGTATTCAATATCATCCATCGTCTCGTAAATAATGTAGAGCCCGAAACCACCCACTTGGTCTCCTTCCAGCGCTTCAGTAACATCAGGCCTGGGCGGTGGCGCAGGCTCAAACGGATGGCCAAAATCAGTAAGCGTGATTTCGACACGATCGTTTACCCGTATAAAATCAAGCAAGATCGATCCCGGGTTCATACCTTCGTAGCCATGCTTGATGATGTTTGTACAGGCTTCATCAACACACAAAAGCAGATCGTAGGTAAATTGTTCAGAGAAGTTCTGATGCTCACTGAATTGCTTCACCTCATTCCGGATCCTGGCAAGGGATTCAAGCTCCGCTGCAAACGCAAACTCTGCCATCATAGCTTCCGTATCTTTGGAGACTTGTGAAGAATCCGATCGTTCGCGGCTGCAGCGAGCATCCTCAATACTCCAATCCCGGGGTCGTACATACACCTGATTGGAGTCCGATCCTCTTCACCATGCGAAGACCATCCCAGCGGCCATTGATTGCTTCGAGAATGCCGTCATGGATCGCCCACGCCCGACCTCGGACCGAATCTGCTTGCTCGACTTGGCGAAATGGAGTGCTTCCGTCCATCGCCTTATATAAGCGACCACCGGGCTGAAACTCCCGATGGATTTCATCCATGAGCTGATGACCACGCACGTATGCAAACCCGCGACGCTCAAACAACCAGGCTGATGTGTATGTCAGTGGTTCAAGGAAGTAGGCTTCCTGGCCGAGCGTGGACAAGAATGTTTCCAAGTGGCTGAGAACAGGTTTTGACGCCCCCAGTCCTATTCGCGTCTGGCCCGGTGACAAGCCGGCCTGCAGCGCTTTAAGTTCCTGCTCACGATTCCGGCGTACAGTCCCGAAAAGTGTAGCGTTGCCATCCTGATCAAAATCCGTCTGGAAATACTCACCTTCGGGATCACCCAAGATCAGTAAGTTCAAATCAATTCCCTGAAAAACATTGTCCTGCAGCTCGAGCGAAAAGTAGGGGTCCCGGACTGCCGATTGAGTTGCGATCGAAAGGTTAACCACACCGGAACCTCCCTCGGCACGCAGCGAGACCGTCGGTCCACCATTTGGACTGCGCCAGGTGACCGGCGATATCTTGAACCTGGTGAGGACAGTTGTTGGAAGTACAGAGCGGAATACTCGCCGTTTGGCGTTCTCCGGCAATTCGTTAATCTGGCGAATCGCGATAGGAAGCGAAGCATCCCTCGTTAATTCACGCGCCGAGATACCACCGGGCTCCACCGGAACTTTTGGCTTTTCGCGGCTGACTCGCAGATTCCGAAACACGTTTAGATCGCCTGGCTTTCCCGTTCACTTACTCGGAGTGACGATTCGCTAGGTACGTATGCGTCGAGTTCTTCGAGCGCTGCCTGCAGCGCAGCTTCAAGCGAGAGTTCACGACCGATCTTTGTTTGCCTGGAGATTTCACCCTCGGTCAAGTTCTTGTAAACCTTCGAGAAGCTGGTCTCCAGTTTCTCCTGATCTGTAGCAGAACGCGGTGCACCAATTTGCTTCCGTAGAGCTTCTGCTGCTGCGGACAATCTCACTGCCAAGCTGTATTTGTCTTGCATAAGCACCCAGACGCTCACGTCCTCCAACAAGAAAGCAAGGCCGTATAAATCTCCCAATTCTTGATTTGTCTGCAGGCTTTCATGGTACATTCTCGCCGCGTCCATAAAATTACCTTTCCCCCGAGCGACATTCGCTAGATTGTTTAGCACATTGGCGATCGCCCAGCGGTCACCCACTTCGCGTTGAATGACAAGGGATTCCTCCAGGTAGGTTTGGGCTTGTGATAGTTCATCAAGATCCGTAAATAGAAATCCAAGATTGTTCAAAGAAATCGCAATCTGGCGCTTATCGCCTACCTCCCGGCGGATGGAAAGTGCGCGTTCCTGGAACGTACGCGAATCCTCGTAATTTCCCTCCAATCGCGCCACGACTCCCAAATTGTTGTAAATATTGGCGATATTTTCTGCATCATCCAATTCAACACGAACATCCAGGCTTAAGCCATAATGTCTCCGGGCACTCTCGAAATCCCCATGAGTTGCAGCAAGTGTTCCCTGGTAATGGAGCACTTGGCCGATCCCCGCAGAATCATCAATTTGGCTAAATGTCCTGGCCGCGAGATCGAGCCAGTGATGGGCTTCGTCATAGAGACCTTGTCTGCGGCAGAACTCTCCAAGCTCAGCCTGGAAGCGGGCTTGGGCCTGTTCCTCCCCAATGGCTCCTGCCTTTTCAATGACTTTGGTGTAGTACTCACGTGCCTCATCCCAGTCACCTACGACGACTTTCGTCGAAGCGAGGTCAGCAAGTACTTCAATTTGCTCTTTTTCATCAAGGAGATCTAGGACCTCTTGGTAATAATCGATGGCGGTTTGGTTCGCATATCGCGTCTGTGCAGCTTTTCCAGCCAGGAGCAGATAAATACGTTTTTTCTCATCGTTCCCGCTCAAACTATAGTGATGCGCGAGGAAATCAAGGTATTGATCGATCGTATCCCGATAAGCAGTCTCGATGAATATTCCAAGTTTTTCATGCAGTGCGGATCGAGTGGAAAAAGGCAGGCTGTCGTAGGCAACCTCATGGGTGACGATGTGTTTGAAAAGATACGTGAACTCCGGTTCTGGTGTATCGAATTGAATGAGCTCGAGTTTACGCAGTTGCTCTAAATCTCGTTGGATCTGATCCGAAGGCAGTGCATCATGAAACGCTTCCGTAAGCCAGCCTTCGCGGAAAATTCTTCCAATAACGCTGGCCAATCTCAGCGTTACTTTCTGGTTTTCTTCCAATTGGTCTATACGGCTCAAAATCAGGCTGGCAAGGGAGGAAGGCAACTCCACTTGTTCGAGCGCTCCCACATCACGAAGGTCAAGTTGCCGATCCTTAAGTAAATTCAGGAGTTCTTCGATGTAGAAAGGATTTCCCTGTGCCTTCTCAGAAATTTGTTTAACGACCTGACTGGACATTTCTCCGCGGCTTCCATAAAGCTGGTTAACCTTCAACTCGAGAAGCGCGCGAGTTTCGGCTTCTGTGAATTCATTCAGCTTGATTTCAGAAAAATGACTTAATCCCACCAGCCCCAGCTTCTTTCCAATGCCGGGTTCTTCATCTCGATAG
>JASFLN010000049.1:0-8408 GCA_050118075.1 Anaerolineales bacterium | reverse complement strand
TTGTGATTCCCCATCAAGCCAACCAACGCATTATTGAATCCGCAGCAAGGGGTTTACGGCTTCCGATGGATAAATTTGTCGTCAATTTAGAACGTTACGGCAACACCTCAACCGCATCCATTCCCCTGGCCATGGTCGAGGCTCTTAACGAAGGTCGAATTCAGGATGGTGCGAAGATCGTCTTAGTGGGTTTCGGAGCTGGCCTCACCTGGGGAGCATTAAGTATGCAGTGGGTCGAGCCGAAAGCACGCGTAAGCGAGATCCAACGCCGACGGAGGGGGCTGTACACCTGGCTGGCACGTGTGCGTTCCTTCTTGCGTCGTGTACAGCGCCGCATTGAAGGTTTGATCTGGGGCACCTCCTCGAAAGGTGGCCGGGAAGGATAACTTGCTCGAGAGCACCAATTCAAAAAAAAAGAGGGAGAGCGACGCTCTCCCTCTTTCGATGTGTGGTGTTGGTATTATTCCTCAGCCTCAACTGTCTCAAGGAATGTATCAACGATATCGCGTAAGTAGGGCTCCGGCACGGCGCCAACCTGTTGGTGAACGACCTTGCCATCTGCAACAAAGAGCATGGTCGGGATGCCCTGAACACCAAACTGTTGAGCCCATTGGGGGTGCTCATCGGTGTTCACTTTAGCGACCAGCAGTTTACCTGCGTAATCCTCAGCAATCTGTTCAAGAACTGGCTCGACCATCTTACAAGGACCACACCATGGTGCCCAGAAATCCACGACGACCGGCACCTCTGAGTTTAACACTGTCTTTTCGAATGCCTCGTCGGTCACATGCACTGGTTCATTCGTCATTGTTTTCTCCATGTTTATACTTCAATCCTCCCGCATTTTACCAGTATTCACTACAAACTTTAGATGCAGCGGCAGTAAAAGGGTTACATATTCTTACAATTTAGATTAATGATATAGTATCGCCAGCCTGCACGTTCAGGATGAGGTGTACTTTGAGCAATGTCCAATGTCCCAACTGCAATGCATCTGAGCTTGTAAAGAATCCGAGCGGTTTTCTCTATTGCGAACACTGCCATGCCCACATCATTCAGGGTCAACTTCAGTGCCCTTCTTGCCAAACCTTGAATCCGATTGGTCATGAGACGTGTATGAACTGCGCCGAACCGCTGACCATCCTCGGGCGCGTGATCTCCCGCCAGGGACTACAAACCAAATCTCAACGGCTCGAGCAGATGCGGCAGCGTGCAAGTGCCATCAAAGCAGAAGCACAGTCCTCCTCCGATGCACGCATGGCTGAATTTGTGGAGATGGACCGACGAAGGATCCAACTCGAACGTGAAGCAGTGCTCGTCCAGCAGGAAAAAGATCGATTGTTGTTCCGAAATGTAGCCATCGGTATTGGTATATTTCTCTTGGTCGTCGTGCTAATCAGCCTGGTAATTCTCTTGTGACCTCAATCATCTCTCAAAACGACTACACAATCCACCTTCCTGTTTATGAGGGCCCTCTTGATCTTCTGCTGGAACTTATTGAGCGAGCAGAACTCGATATCACGAAGGTTTCACTGGCTCAGGTAACGGATCAATATCTGGAATATATCCGCGAACTACGAGAATTAGATATTGAGAACCTGGCTTCATTTCTCGTCATCGCGGCGCGTTTGATCCAGATCAAATCCGAATCGCTGCTACCGCGCCCTCCGCTTCGTGAACCCGGCGAGGAAGATCCGGGCGATGCTCTGGCCAGACAACTGGTGGCTTATAAACGCTACAAGCAGGTTGCAATTATGCTCTCCGAACGAGAGCAAGCTGGATTGCGATCCTATTTGAGGATTTCCACTCCCGTAAGGATCATTGAACCCAAACTTGATCTCGAAGGGATTACGCTGGAGGATTTGTACGCTGCGATGATCGAAGTTCTTGAACAGCAGCCCGAACCTGACCGACTTGAACGTGCGGTGGAAATACCTCAGGTGCGAGTTCGGGACAAGATCGTGGCCATCGTCCGTTCCATCCGACGCATCGGCAAGCTTAGCTTTAAATCGCTTGTGAAGACTGCACGCAGCCGCCTTGAAATTGTGATCTCATTTATCGCCGTGTTGGAATTGATCAAGCAGCGACAGGTGGAAGCGACTCAAGACGAGTTATTCGGCGACATAGAGGTCAAACCGGGACGAGAATGGGATGAAGATCAGGAGTTTGATTTCGACCTGGAGTTTGAAGAGTAGAGCACACCAAAGATCAGTGCAAACGCAGCGCCGGCACTGTCAATTGCCACATCCCTGAGACTGGAAGTCCGCCCCTCCACAAAGGACTGATGGAATTCATCACTTAGCGCGAAAAGCAGCGCCATGATAAGTGCCAGGACACCCCGGTAGACCGGAGAGAGTCGGGGTGGCAGCGCAAAGTAATAGGCCAGAGCCAGCAGCGCGTAGCCAGTCGCATGCCCCCCTTTTTTTATCAAGAGATCGATCGTTCCAAAGTATGGCAGCTGACTTGCTGGTGTTGACGAGAAAATAAATATGGTTGCCATGAGCAGCAGCGCGGGCAGCCAACGGATGATCATAGGCACTTGGCGGTTTTCCATGGGCTTCATTCTACCATCCAGAAACCCGCGTAAATCGAGAGCTGAACAGGTAAATGCGAACCTGACAGAATCATCTGGCGGGGTTGAGGTAAGCTTTTATCTAAACCAATACCAACGTCTAGGGCAAAAAGCATGTCAAATAAATTGAGGCAGGAAACCTCACCTTATCTTTTACAGCACGCCGACAACCCGGTGGATTGGTTCCCCTGGGGCGAGGAAGCCTTCGAGCGTGCAAAAAACGCTGATAAACCGATCTTTCTGAGCATTGGATACGCCGCCTGTCACTGGTGTCATGTCATGGCGCACGAATCATTTGAAGATCCCGAAACGGCTGCGATCATGAACGATCACTTCGTGAACATCAAAGTGGATCGTGAAGAGCGTCCGGATGTGGATTCGATCTATATGGACGCCGTGGTCGCACTCAATGGTCAGGGTGGTTGGCCGCTTTCGGCATTTCTAACACCTGAAGGTAAACCATTCTTTGGCGGAACGTACTTCCCTGCCCAGCGTCGCTTCAATATGCCCTCTTTCCAGGAAGTGCTTGATAGCATCCATCAGGAATGGACAAATAATCGGGAGCGGGTTGAGAAGATCAGCGAACAACTCTCGCAACATGTCCAGGCAAAGCCTGCCATCAAGCCAAAGGGTGAGGAATTCGAAATTGCTGCACTTGACGCCGCTGCCGAACAGTTATTTGAAAACTACGATTGGCAGAACGGAGGCTGGGGCATAGCTCCAAAATTCCCATCAGCGACCACGATCGAATTTCTCCTGCAGCGATATCATCGTAAGAAGGACCGTCTGGCGCTAGATATGGCTAAACACGTTCTGCGCTCAATGGCTCAGGGTGGGCTATTTGACCAAATCGGGGGTGGTTTTCACCGCTATTCAGTCGATGAAAAATGGTTAGTTCCGCACTTCGAAAAGATGCTCTACGATAACGCTGTACTGCTTCCAGCATACCTTCACGCCTGGCAGTTAACGGGTGAGAAAGACTTCCTCGAAGTGGTCGAGAAAACCACAAAGTTCCTTTTCCGGGAAATGCAGGATCCCGAGGGGGGCTTTTATGCGTCCTTGGATGCGGATTCAGAAGGTGAAGAAGGTACATTCTACATCTGGTCGGAGTCAGAAATTCGATCCATCTTGCCCGACGAGAAAGAGCTCGAGATCGTGATGGAGGTCTACGGTTTGCGCGAGGGACCTAATTTTGAGGGTGCCAATATTTTGTTCAAGCCTGCTTCATTTGAAGAATCAGCAGAAAAGCTTGGTATCTCACCTGAGCAGCTTCGCTCGAACCTGGACAACATCGATACAAAATTATTAGCTCATCGCGCGAAAAGATCACGGCCTGCGACAGATGAAAAAATTATTACCGCCTGGAATGGCCTTCTGCTGAGTGCTCTCGCCGAGATCGCACGCGTGTTGAAAAGTGAAGAACACCTCGCAGCGGCTCAAACGCTCGCCCATTTCATGGCTTCACGACTTAAGACGAAGAGCGGATGGAAGCGCACATGGCGCAATAATGTCGCAAAACACCGCGCGACATTGCGCGACCTGTCTGCTACGGCTCTCGGGTATCTTGCACTGTATGAAACAGACTTTAACCCGCTCTGGTTTCATGAAACTGAAGCAATCACAGCCGAGATCCTCAAACACTATCAGGATCCCGATGGCGGATTCTTTGACTCACATGAAGATCAACATGATCTCATTGCAAGACCAAAGTCGATCCAGGATACACCCCTTCCCAGTGGCAATAGTCTCACGGTTCAACTCTTGCTGAGGCTTTACAGCTTCACCGGAAACGACCAGTACGCTGCACCTGCTGAAAGAGCCGTTCGCGGCATGCAAAGCATCGCCAGCCAACACCCGACCGCATTTGCCGGTTGGTTGAGCTCACTGCAATACGCGATTAGCCCACGTCTGCAGGTGGCCCTGATCGGCAATCCAGAGGATGCACAATTCACACCCTTCGAGCAAGCGCTTGATGATCGCTACCTTCCCTTCCTCATCAGAGCTGCAGGGACACCGGATTCAGAGCCTTCTCCCCCGATCCTGCTCGATCGACCTCAAATCGACGAGAAAGTGACCGCGTATCTCTGCCAGGGTTTTATATGCCACAAGCCCACCAACAGCGTAGAGAGCTTCCTAGAGCAACTTGATGAGGCTCTGAGCCGCTAACCTGAGACGCTCATCCTCAAATTTATGCAAAACCCGATCTACTCAGAGGAAGATCGACACTTCGCATACTGGACATAATCCGCTACGATGCCAGGGATATGCTAGCCGCTGATAGGTGATCCATGCACACCGAACACCCATGTCTTCAATGCATGTTCGATCAGGGACAACGCACTGCACAGCGCTTGCTCGGAGAAGGTCCTGTTTACGAGCATGTGATCGCATCCCTGCAGGAGCTTGTAGATCGACAACCTCCGGAGGGACCCCCACCAGCCTTTTACCGGCAAGTCTACAGCCTGGTATCCAATGCAGCCGCCGATCCCGATCCTTTCAAACGCATCAAGCAGCAAAATACTGAATCTGCGCTCGAAATCTATCCCTATCTAAAAAAGCTTGTAGCTCAATCTCCTGAACCCCTGGAGACAGCTGCCCGGATTGCCATCGCTGGCAATATCATCGACCATGGTGCTAATAAAAGCTTTGATACAGAACAAGAACTTAAGAAGACGTTGGCTACAAAACCACAAATTATGGACTATGCGAAATTCAAAAAGGCGGTCGGACTGGCCAATAACATCCTTTATCTCGGCGACAATGCAGGGGAGACAGTCTACGATCGAGTCCTAATTGAGACGATCGACAAACCTACCACGTTCTGTGTCAGACCTGAGCCGATCATCAACGATGCAACCATGGAAGATGCTGTCCAGGCTGGTTTAGACCAGGTCGCGACATTGATGTCTTCTGGATCCGATATGCCCGGGATCCAGCTTGAGACAGCAAGTGCTGAGTTTGTGGATTATTTCAATAGCGCCAACGTGATCATCAGCAAAGGGATGGGGAATTTCGAGACCCTTTCCGATGTAAAGCGCCCCATATTCTTTCTACTCAAAGCGAAGTGTGATCTCGTTGCCGAACATATCGGTGTCGGGATCGGGGATAGTGTGCTCTACGCTTCGAATGTTCCATAGCTAGTTGGTTCGCTATCCAATCATTAAAAAGGACTGGCATTGCTGCCAGTCCTTTAACGTTCGTCCGATCCGTGGTCATTCAACCGTGACGCTTTTGGCCAAGTTGCGGGGTTGATCCACATCGGCTCCTCGCAGGACTGCGATGTGATAGGCAAGCAGCTGCAAGGGAATGCTTGTCGTCACCGGGCTGAGCATCCAGGGTGTTTCGGGGATCCACAGCACGTGATCAGCGATCGTCGGCAGCAGTTCATCCCCATCTGTAGCAACAGCGATGACAATCCCACCGCGTGCCTTCGTTTGTTCGATTTGACTGATCATCTTCTCATACCATGGATCATGAGGCGCGATTGCAATGACCGGCATTTCCTCGTCGATAAGTGCAATGGGACCATGCTTCATCTCACCGGCAGGATAAGCCTCCGCGTGAATATACGAGATCTCCTTCAACTTCAAAGCACCCTCGTAGGCGATGGGCATGTTGATCCCTCTACCGAGATAGAGCGCATGCTGGACATCTTTCAAGTCCCAGGAGATCTTCTCGATCGCTTCGGCTCGTTCAAGGCTCTTACTGACCAGATCCGGGACCTTCCGCAGATCCGCGACCAGTTCTTTGCGCCGATCATCATCAACAGTACCGCGCAGATCGGCGAGCAAAATAGCCAGCATATAGAGGTCGATTAGCGGCGCGGTAAAAGCCTTCGTCGATGCGACACCGATCTCGGGGCCCGTCTGCATCCCAATGTAGCCGTCCGCGATGCGCATAGCTTGCGAACCAATTGCATTCACGATGCTCCACAGTGTCGCCCCTCGCTCCCGCCCCTCATTCATCGCAGCCAGCGTATCGGCGGTTTCTCCGGATTGGCTGATCGCCAGAACCACTGTGTTCTCGTCCACTAAGGGTTCCTGGTACCGGAATTCTGAAGCGATATCCACCTGGACCGGGATCTTTGCAATGCGTTCGATTAATGTACGCCCAACCATCCCGGCATGAGCAGCCGTACCACAGGCTGTTATGATGATCTTTTCAATTTTATTGGCCAATTCCGGGGTGAGATTCAGTTGGGGGAGAATGATCTTGCCGGTTCTAAAATCCACTCGACCGGCAATCGTATCGGTCGTCGAACGGGTTTGCTCAAAGATCTCCTTGAGCATGAAGTGTTTGTATTCGCCCTTTTCGGCTGCGACAGGATCCCATGACACCGATTGAACTTCAACATCTACCGGTTCACCGTTTATCTCGAATGATTTGAAGCCTTCCGAATCGACAACCGCCATTTGACCCGACTCCAGGAACACCATTTTGCGGGTATGCTCAAGGATCGCCGGGATGTCAGAAGCCACAAACATCTCCCCCTCACCGACGCCGATGACCACCCCACCTGCGTTACCAATGCGTGCAGCGACGATCTTATCCGGCTCCTGCAGGCTCATCAGAACGATGCCGTGAGCACCTTCCAGATGACTGATAGCCAGTCTTGCTGATTCTGCAAGTGAATGCCCCATCGACAAATAGCGATCGACGAGATGAACGATGATTTCTGTATCGGTATCCGAGTTGAATTTAATCCCCTCGGAACTTAACTCATCCTTGAGAGTCAAGTAATTCTCAACAATCCCATTATGAACTACAACGACATTGCCCGATTCACCGATATGAGGATGAGCGTTGCGCGCACTGGGCTCGCCGTGAGTAGCCCAACGAGTGTGTCCAATGCCGATTGTCCCTTGAACAGGTTCCTGCTGTAATAATTCCCCCAACCGGTCGAGCTTGCCAGCATCACGCCGTACCTCGATCGAACCGTTTTGGATAACAGCCAAGCCCGCCGAGTCATAACCACGATACTCAAGCCTTTTCAAACCGTCATAAATAATCGGCGTTGCATCGCGCGCACCGACATAGCCGACGATGCCACACATAAATTGCCTCCAAATTCCTTTTCAATTCAAATTCTTTGTATTAGTTGACGCCAATCCCGTTGAAGTTGTCCGATCTGTTGCCAGGCCGGCGTTGGTCTCAGGGTTTGTTATGGGGAATATGGGATGGGGTATGGCGAACCCAGAGGGCTTCCGCTGATCTTCCGATTTTCCCTGGCCGCATGAATTTCTGTCCAGGTTAACCCTGCGGTGAAGCAGGGAACCCTCTTCCTCGTCACCCCGACCTTCCTGGGGCCCTGCGCTATCCATTCCCAATTAATTTATGCTCGATAATCACCTCCTGATCATTCGGGCTCCATTATACTTCAAAGCGATTATGGGGAAATCACAACCCAATTGCTGCCTAAGTCCATCGAGATAAACCAACATCACCTACATGCCCACATGCCCCTTGTCGATGGCTATGCGAAGTTGTTCTGAGCACTTCAAATTACCTGGTTAACGCGCCATAACTTCATAAATATCTAGATAAGCATTCCGCTCCATCGAGGTCAACTGCTCGAGCTCTTCCTTCTGCAAACACACACCTCTCAGGACGTCATCGCAGCAAAGAAGAGGTGAATTTTGACCTGGGCTGCGATTAACTCAGAAACTCGATTGTTCCCTGTGTTGCGTTTTCGAGGTCGCTGTAAATTCCACGCCGCTCTGGCGGCAACATGGAAGCCAGGACGTACATCGCTTCATCGGTCATTTTGCGAAGCATGTCTCCACTACTCAGTTTTTGATCCTCAACAAAACGAAACGGTTTCCCGATTTTTACGACT
>JASFLN010000048.1:0-8420 GCA_050118075.1 Anaerolineales bacterium | reverse complement strand
ATTGCTTAATCGTTGGCTTGGGTAGGCTGGACGTTTCTCCTTGCCATAAGATGCCAATCAAGGATCGTGCTGAAACGGTCGCTAGAGCTGAAAAGCGGTCCGACGGTGACGCCCTGAATTTGAGCATCAATCGCGAAATTATAGACCGGGTAATAAAGCGGCAGCGACGGAAGCTGATCCTGGAAGCGATACTGGAAGCTGGCATAAAGATCGGCGCGCCGGGATGGATCTGGAGTCGTGCGTGCCTGTTCAAGCCAGATGCTGCTGTTGCGATCGTCAAAACCCGCGTAATTTTGCCCCGTTTCCTTCTGCGAATCGTGCCAGAATGGATAGGGATCAGGATCCGGATATGGTCCATAGTTGATTTCGGTCAGGGCGACTTCAAATTCACGCGGCTCAAGGTAATCGGTTAATAAGTCTTCTGCAGGCACGGGAATACGCGTGACCTGGATGCCGACGTCTTCCCAGTAGCGTTCGACCAGCTCGGCGATATGTGTGGATTGCTCATCATCGCTATGGACTAGCTCTAATGCGAGCAGTTGGTCTTCCTTGCTGCGCACATACTCCTCGGTTCCAGGAGCAGCACCCGCAGTGAGCTCCCATTCTTCATCGTCGAGGATGCGGGCAGCCTCGATAGGATCAAATGGGTGGGGTTGAAGGCCGTCGGCGAAAGCCCATGTGCCCGGCATGATGGGCCCCACTGGAAGGACTGCCTGACCGTCAAGAGCCGATTGGATGATCCAATCGCGATTCACCGCAAGCATGAGTGCACGCCGAATTTGCTTGTCGGCGAGAAAGTCCTTAACGGGGTTCTCCAGATTCAGGAAAAGGATCCCAAGGTGAGGCAGCCGGGCGGTGTGGATGTTCAACTGAGGGTTGTCAAGCACCTCCGCCAGAGTCTCCGTGTCTACTTTGCTGATGCCTGTGACTTGTTCGTTCAGGAATGCTTCGTATGCTACCGCCGAATCTGGAACGAGACGGAATTCGATTCTGTCGAGGAACGGTCGTGAGAGGTAGTAATCTTCAAAGGCTACCAGGCTTACACCGACGATATCGTCTTCTTCGATGATGAAGGTGTCAAATTGATAGGGTCCCGTGCCAATCGGGCGCAAATTGTAAGGATGGTCGATTAACGCGCTTGCGGAAACACCGCGCAGCAAATGGTCTGGCAACAGACCCGTTGTCAGGTAATCCAGGAAAGGTGCGAAAGGTTCTGGAAGTTGGAATTGGACACGCCGATCGTCTAGGCGGATGATGTTGATCTCGGTCCAGAACTCGTGCAGATCGGCGGGACCGGGATAATCTTCATCTTGAAATTTTGAAAAGGTATAGACAACGTCATCGGAGGTCACGGGTGTTCCGTCATGCCAGACAGCGCCTTCACGCAAAACGATAGTATACAGGGAGGCATCAGCGGAAATTGACCATGATTCAGCCAGTTCTTTATGCGGATTGCCGCGCGAATCGAAGCGGACGAGTCCACTGAAGATTAGACGTCCAATGTCCTGATCGGGTTGGTTAAAGTAATCCAGGAGCGGGTTCAGACGCTGCAGCTCTCCAATAAGGGCTTCAGAGTAGGCACCGCCCTCTACCGGTTGGGGCGCGAGAATAGCGGGATCCGATGATTGAGTGAGTAATAAGGCGACGACGGCGATGATGCCGAGGATCGCGATAAGCAAGGGCCAACGCAGTTTACGCATGGACGACCAGATCTGGGTTGAGGTGACTGAAGATGGATCTACCCGACGATTGTCACCGTGAGCAGTGCGAGCAGGAAGAAAATCGTGCTGAGTGCAATCGTCACGTTAAAGAGGACCCGCTCGATGCCCCTGCGCACGTGGAATCCAGAGCCACCAAAGTCGGCACCGCCACCCAGGCCGCCCAAGCCAGCACCACGGCTTTGTAACAAGATCACCGCGATGACTGCGATTGAGACGACGATCAGCGCGATGTTAAGATAGGTTCCCACAGTAAATGTCTCCTCTCGAACGCAAGCCGGGGGATTATAGCAGACGCCATTATGTGCGACAAGGTATCCTAAAACCCACCGCTTTCCGGATAAGGTTGGTTACGCTTTTTCACCGATTGTACTGCGTAAGTACGACTCGATGAAGTCATCCAGATCACCATCCAGCACAGCTTGGGTATTGCCTCTTTCCACATCGGTTCGGTGATCTTTCACCATCTGGTAGGGGTGAAGCACATACGATCGAATCTGGCTTCCCCACTCTGCCTTGACATGATCCCCTTTGATCTCAGCCAGTTCCTCGGCTTGCTGTTCTTCTTTGATTTCGAGTAGCCGCGCTCTTAGTACCTTCATGGCGTTTTCTTTGTTCTGGGTTTGAGAGCGCTCATTCTGACAGGTTACAACCAGCCCGGTGGGAATATGCGTGATGCGCACAGCAGTTTCATTTTTCTGGACATTTTGACCGCCGGCTCCAGCAGATCGATAGGTATCGATGCGCAGGTCGTTCGAGTTGATCTCGAGATCATCGTCTGATTCCACTTCAGGAAGGACCTCGACCAAGGCGAAAGAAGTGTGCCGGCGGTTTGCTGAGTCGAAGGGGGAAAGGCGTACAAGCCGGTGAACACCTTTTTCCGCTTTGAGGTAGCCATAAGCATAATCGCCTTCGAGCGCGATGGTGACACTTTTTATCCCGGCTTCTTCGCCCTCGCTGAGGTCCAGGATTTTAGTAGCATAGTCGTGGCTCTCCGCCCAACGCAGGTACATGCGTTGAAGCATGGCAGCCCAATCCTGAGAGTCGGTACCCCCAGCGCCGGCATGGATTGCGAGGATGGCGTCCGAATCGTCGTACTCGCCGGATAGTAGGGCGCGCGTCTCGCGGCGTTCGATTTCGGCTTCAAGCTGTTCGACTTCGCTCTCAAGCTCCGTCCGGAGCGATTCGTCCTCCAATTCGAGCAGTTCGATCAAATCGGTGGCACGTTGACGCAACTCACGCCAGGCATCTACGTCCCTTTTCAAGCGCGTGAACTGTCGCATTACTTTTTTTGCTTCGTCCGGATCATCCCAAAGTTCGGGATCTTCCGCTTTCTTTTGTAGTCTCTCTAATTGGGATACGCGTGTCTCAAAGTCAAAGACGCACCAGCAGGTCTTCGATCCTTGCGTGGATATTCTCTGCTCTAGTCCTTAGATCTTCCATGCTTGCTAGTAATGACCTCCAGAATCGAGGTGGATTTTTGTTCTGATTGATTCTACCTTGTTCTTGTCAAGATGTGGGGCCAATCAAGCCGGCAGTATAAGCGTGCGCGTCGAAAGGGGCAAACGCATCTAATCGCTCACCGAGTCCGACGAAATAGATGGGGAGGTCCAGTTGTTGTTGGATCGCAACTGCCACGCCGCCTTTCGCTGACCCGTCGAGTTTGGCCAGGATAATACCATCGATATCGATGGTATTTTTGAATGTTTGCGCCTGGGAAAGTCCATTCTGTCCGGTGGTTGCATCCAGGACCAGATAGGTCTGGTGCGGTGCACCTTCGATGACTTTGCCGGCCACGCCCACGATCTTCTGCAGCTCAGCCATTAGATTGTGTTCGGTGTGCATCCTGCCGGATGTGTCGACAAGCAGAGCATCAACCTTGCGGGCTTTAGCAGCCTCGCAAGCGCTGTAAACGACCGCTCCTGGATCGCTTCCCGGCTGACCTGATATCAGCTGTGTGCCGAGTTTTTCAGCCCAGCGTTTGAGCTGTTCCGTGGCTGCCGCTCGGTAGGTATCCGCAGCGGCGAACAACACTTGATGACCTTGTTTCTGCCAATGAAAGCCTAATTTGGCCAGGCTGGTTGTCTTGCCTGAGCCGTTCACGCCGACCAGAACGGCGACGAGCGGGCGGGTCGTGAACTCAGGCGCTGATCCTTCTACAAGCATTTCAATAAGCAGATCCGTTAAGCCGTTGCGCAGCTGAGCTCCCTGAGTCCATCCTTGTGTGTGAGCTTTTTGTTTAAGGGTTTCCAGGATGTGTTGCGTGGATTTCAGACCCACGTCGGCAAGGATAAGCTCGGCCTCCAGGTCATCCCAGAATTCATCCGTCAGTTCGGTCTGTCCGAGCAGTGTAGCGATGCGCCCGAAGGTCGTGCGGCGTGTTCTCTCCAGTGCAGCTTGCCAAGAATCTGAGGTCACGGCGGGATTATACCATCGGGGGAGTTGGCTTCAGTCCAGGGAACATGCGATCCTTCCCCGGTATCATTTTTCGCATAGCCAATGTTTATGGCAGTGTTGGTTGAGAAAAGGAACTCAACCCGCTTCCCCGAGCTGACAAAGGAAAACACCCGCAGATGGCTCTACGGGTGTTTCTGTGGCTGGGGGTCCAGGATTCGAACCTGGGCTTACGGTTCCAGAGACCGCTGTCCTACCACTAGACGAACCCCCAACGTGGGGACATTTTAACACAGCCATACAGGGCTGTAAACTCTCAGCCTTGGTTGCGCAGCTGATCTGCTGCCTTGTGGATCCGCTCAAGCACTTTTTCGCGTCCGACGATGGTCATGCTTTCGATCAATGGGGGGCTTACGCGTTGGCCGGTGATCGCCATTCGGAGCATGCCGAAGAGTTGCCCTGCCTTTAGCCCAAGCTCTTCTGCCAGATCACGGAGCGCTTGTTCGAATGGGTCATGGTCGAGGGTGGGCAGTGCTGCGATCAAAGTGTGCGTTTTATCAAGAGCTTGCGCGGATTCTTCGGCACTCATGTTTTTTCCGATCAGGTCCTCAGTCTCAACGGAGATATCTTTCTTGAAGAAGAACCGAGCCATGTCAACGGCTTCGTCGAGTGTGCGGATCCGTTCCTGCACGAGCGGTGTGATTTGCCCAATCAGTTCGCGATCTGCAGGAAAGCCTTCACGTTCGAAAAATGGGAGCAGACGGGTGGTGAGGTCCTGCGTATCCAATGCGCGAATATGCAGACCGTTGAAATGGTCGAGTTTGCTGAAGTTGACCGCGGCAGGGCTGGGATTTAGTTTTTCCAGACTGAATTTCTCGATAAACTCATCCATCGGGAAAAATTCCTGATGATCGTCATAAGACCAGCCCATCAATCCAATCCAATTCAGTACAGCTTCGGGAAGGTATCCCATATCCCGCAGGTCCAATGTAAAGACGGCTTTGGCGCCTTCTTTTTGATTGTCCATGTGGCGTTTGCTCAACTTGCCCTTCCCACTGGGGTTTAACAGTACAGACAGGTGGACCCAAACGGGTTGATCCCAGCCAAAAGCTTCATAGATCAACACATGTAGTGGAAAGGTGGGCAGCCATTCTGAACCTCGCAGCACATGGGTGATGCCCATCAAGTGATCATCCAGAATAGCCGCAAAATGGTAAACCGGCATGCCGGAAGATTTAAGCAAGATGTAATCATCAATGCTGCTGTTATCCACATTGATCTCGCCACGGAGCAGGTCAACGCCAGTAGTTTGCCCTTGTTGAGGAACTTTGAAACGCACAACTGCTTCCTCGCCAGCCTCAACCCGAGCCTTCGCCTCATCCGCAGGGATCGACCGGCAGTGGCCGTCGTAATGTGGGGGTTGCTTTCGTTTCCGTTGGAGCTCGCGGACTTGCTGGAGCCTCTCTGGTGAGCAGAAACAGTAATACGCTGAGCCTTTATCGATTAGCTTCTGGATGTAGTCTTGATAGATAGCGAGTCTTTCGGATTGGCGATAGGGGCCGTATGGGCCGCCTTTATCCGGGCCTTCATCCCAATCAAGGCCAAGCCACCGGAGAGTCTCATAAAATTCCTGTTCAGCGTCCGGGTCGTAGCGTTTGCGGTCTGTATCCTCGATACGCAAAATAAATTGTCCACCCGTGTTTTTAGCGAAGAGGTAATCGTATAGCGCGGTGCGCGCGCCCCCGATGTGCAGTCTTCCAGTGGGGGAGGGTGCAAAACGGACACGCGCCGGTTGAGTTGACGTCATGGAGAACCTCGATTGACTAGATAGCTAGAGTTCGATCTGCTTGTGTCGGAGGATAACACTTTCTACCAGACCTATGGAGAGCAGGCTGGTCAGCAGCGATGAACCTCCATAGCTGAGGAATGGCAAAGGCAGGCCGGACACAGGAAACACATTCAAATTGACACCAATATTGAAGAATCCCTGGAAGAAGAGCAGGACGGCGACACCGTAACAGATCAAAGCGCCGTATAGATCGCGAGCCATACCTGCCGCTCGTAAGCAGCGGAATATGACGAAAGCAAAGAACAACATAAAGACGACGGCGCCGATAAAACCAAACTCCTCAGCGGTTGCAGAAAAGATGAAGTCGGTGTGGCGCACCTTCAGGAAACGCAGTTGGACTTGCGTGCCGCTTCCATAGCCCTGGCCGAATATGCCTCCGGAGCCGATCGTGATCAAGGCTTGATTCACATTGTATGTCGCTCCAAAACCGGCTTCTGGATCTGGAAACAGAAAAGTTATGATGCGCGCTTTTTGGTAAGTTTGCAGGAACGGCCAGGCTAATAATGGCGAGAGCATGCCGATGCCGACCAGGACGGCGAAGTGCTTCAGTTTTGCGCCGGCGGCCCAAAGCAGCGCCACCCAGATCACAGCCAGGACGATGGAAGTGCTCAGGTCAGGCTGTACGAAAACGAGAAAGGCTGGCACACCGATGAGGAGTAAACTCCGTAGGACGATCTTGAGCTGATCCAGCCGGTATTGGTTCTTGGCCAGGAAATCTGCCAATACCAGGATCATGAAAATCTTTGCCAGCTCGGATGGTTGGACGGTGACGATCCCCAGTTGAAACCAGCGCGCGGATCCAAAACCGACGATTCCGGCGGTTGGGATCAAGGCCAGAAAGACAAGGATGAAGATGTAAAGTGGGCGTGAAAGTGCGGACCATAGCCTGTAATCGATCGCCGCGGTGAGGAACAGCACCACAAAGCCAGCCGTACCATAAATAATCTGACGAGGAACTGTATCCTGTTCGATGAGGAATTCATTGCCGGCGATGGCTGATTGGATCATCGCAACGCCAGCGATAGTCAGCAGGGCAACTGCGGCTAGAAGCCACACATCAAAATGGCGCCAAATTCGTGTGGATTGCATGGGTGCTTTTTTCGGGTTACCGCCGCCTACGGGGTGGGGCGAGTGGGATATCCGCCACCAACCTTTGGCGGTCCCTTTCCTTGGTGAGCGCGATCTCGACGAGATCCTTATCGATCTCAACGTGTTTGCTTATCACGTCGATTATATCGTCTTTTAATGCTTCGAGTCGCCCGGGAGAAAGGCCGGCACGGTCATGGATCAACACGAGCTGGAGACGTTCTTTCGCGTCCTTCGCGCTGCGGGATCTTCCCAACCCTACTTTTTCGAAGAAACTCATCCTTCGCCTCCCGCTTTCATCATGCGTGTTATCCGCCCGAAGAAACCATCCCGTCCATCAAGGCTCTCAAAGGGCACCTCTTCACCGTTCAATCGGTGGGCGATGTTCTGAAAAGCACGGCCTGCTTTCGATCCCGGATCAGCCGCGACCGGAATGCCCTGATTCGTGGCGACCAAAACGGCTTCATCTTCAGGGACGATCCCGATCAAGTCGATCGCCAAAATTTCCAGGATATCTTCGGTGCCAAGCATATCTCCCCGCCTGACCATCTCAGGTTTCACCCGGTTGAGGATCAATTTTCCAGGCCCTTTCTCCTCCGCTTCGATCAGACCAATGATGCGATCTGCATCTCGCACTGCGGATACTTCCGGGTTGGTGATGATTAACACAATATCGGCTGGCGCAATCGCGTTGCGGAAGCCGCGTTCGATCCCGGCTGGCGAGTCGATTAATACCCAGTCATGTTCACTGCGCAGCTCATCCGTAAGGCGGATCATATCCTGGGGTGAGACTGCGGTTTTATCGCGTGTCTGAGCAGCCGGGATCAGGTAAAGCTGTTCCAGACGCTTATCTCGGATCATGGCCTGGCGCAGCTTGCAGCGTCCCTCGACGACGTCGACGAAGTCATACACAATTCGATTCTCAAGGCCCATGACAACATCAAGGTTGCGCAGGCCTATATCGGCATCGATACAGACAACGCTCGCGCCGGTTGCAGCCAGTGCTACGCCTAAATTGGCGGTTGCGGTCGTCTTACCCACCCCACCTTTACCCGAAGTAATTGTGACTATTTTGGCACTCATCTACAACTCCCTGTAGGTCAGGCCTAATGCCGATCCGACTCTCGCCAGGGTTCGGCGATGATCTGGTCATCCTTGATGAAGGCGCGCTCGGGTCGTGATTTGCCACGCCTTTTCGGCGAGATGCTGATCTGGTTGGCAATGCGCAATTGAGTTGGCGCAAGGTCCAGCGCACATACCGTCGCTTCTTGATCTCCACCTGCACCAGCATGAACGGTCCCGCGCAGTTTACCCCAGATGATCACGTGGCCGCCAGCTACGATTTCAGATCCCGGATTCACATCTCCCATTAC
>JASFLN010000047.1:0-8624 GCA_050118075.1 Anaerolineales bacterium | reverse complement strand
CGAAATAAAAAATCGGGTTCTCGATGTGCCAGTGGATGCCCCTCCCGAGACCCTGGCGTTCGGAGCCGCCACCGGTTTTGACCGTCATGAAGGTGCTGATGGGGGTGTTGTCTTCGTTAGTCTCAAAGCTTTTAATCTCGACCAAGGTGTCGCTGGAGAATTTCTCCGGGAAGTGGCACTGTTCACAGGTTTCTCGTGCGGGTCTCAGCGATTTGGCTGTGATCGGAAATTCATAGGTGTTGAAGGTCGTGGCCACGATATGCTTGATATCACCTGCTTTACGGGTGATGCGGGTGGCGATGAAGCCACGCCCGATGTGGCACTCAACACAGTCGACGCGCGCGTGTGGAGACGTCAGGTAGGCATTGAACTGAGGCGGCATCGTATGACAGGCGGTGCCGCAAAATTCCGGCGAGTTGGTGTACTCCCAACCGTAGGCTGCAGCAATGAGAAAGAGCAGTGTTACGACTCCAAGTGTTGCGTAAGGGAGCGCTCTTCGACTGAGTGGGGCGTTAGTGGGTGGAAAGAAAAAAGACTTCAGCATTGAGCCGAATCGGCGCAACATTGCATTCTCCTCCTGCTGGCGATGTTGGATTGCGGCGAAGTTAATTTTCTGGCGCGCCGGCCTCGATCCAGGCTATCAACTGTTCCAGCTCCTCCTCGGTGAGCTGTCCAGGATGGCTGCCGGCCTGCTGTATCTGTACAATTACGCTTGCTTCAGGATCGCCCGGAACGATCCCGGGACCGCTGTTGCCACCTTCGAGCGCTTGCTCATAGGTGGCGAGTGAGATCCCTCCAACCGATGTTATACCATGGCAGGTTCCACAGCGATTGCGGAACAAAGCCTCGAAACCTCCACTCCAGGATTCGCCCTCGAACGCCGTAGTCGTAGGTGTCGGTGGGAGCGTGGGTGTCGGTTGTGGAACACGGGTGACGTAGATGGGTGCCTGCTCGCCCGGTGGGAGCGTTGTGATGCTCGTGTCCTCAAAAGTAACAAATGCTACCACACCTGCAAGCATCACGATGCTCGCGATTGAGGCAACAGGGATAAATACACGCCGGCGTTGTCTGATCACCTCGGGCGGCGGTTCACCGTTCAGGCCGCGCTCGATTCGTTCGAGCTCGCCGGGATGTTCCTCTTCCATCTCCTTGCGTGTTAAATAGCCGGTAAACATACTCTTGTTGAAGTGTTTCAAGTGCACGTGGTAGAAGTGCCAAAGCAAAATGGCCAGCACAGCCAGTATCGCCTCGCCACCATGTGCAGCTTTGGCTGCGGGTATGAATTCACCCGGTAAAATTTTGGAGGTGGCAATCGGATTCCACATCATGAAGCCGGTGATCGCCATCACGACCGTGCCCCATACGACCGCCAGATACTCTGCTTTCTCAGCGTAATTATAGCGATCGTATTTAGCTTTCTCTTCACGCAACCCGAAATAGAAGAGCACGTCTTGGAAAACGTGCTGGATGTCCTCCCAAACAGGCATCATCGTCAAACGAACGCGCTTGACGAACACACGGTAGCCCAGAGCCACAATATGGTAGATGCTGACCAGCATGAGCACGATCGAGGAGCTGCGGTGAATGATCCGAGTGATCTCAATGCCGCCGGCCAGGCGGAAGAACCCCACGCTGATGGGCGCATCCGGGAATTTTTGCGGGAGGCCGGTGATCGCCAGGATTGTGAATGAGACCAGCATGACGATATGCTCAACGCGCTGGGAGAGATCAAACCTCAGGAAGCGCTTGCGTTCTTCAGGCGCTTCCCTCTGTGCGTGCTGTTCCTTTATTGACTCACTCATATGCGTTCGTATCTTCTCCTGGCTCCTCGTCCAAGCGCCCGTCTGATTCAGTCTCGCTGCCTGGTTGTCCCTGCTCCGGTGTCGTCCTTTCGGGCGCAATGGGTGTTTGTGCTAATTCCTCCTGGTCGGACACTCGAGCTGCAGCGGTTTCAACTTCTTCACCGTTTGCGGGAGCGTCTTTCTGTGGGGGCGTTCGATCGCCAACTCGACGGCGGATCTGCCAGCTGGCGTCGAGCAGGACCAGGACGGCCATCCCTCCCAGTACACCGGGGATAAAGATCTTGTAGAAGAGATTGACGTAGTAAACCAGCGGGTTTCTCTCCGGCGAGGGGATGTAGTGCGAAAGCCATGAGTCGGAAAACTCGGCGGTTGCATTTGGATGACAGACCTGGCAGCGGGCGAGTAAGTTTTCCCGCACCTGCAGCCCTTTTTCAGGGTCATCCACCCGGCGGATGTCATGCACACCGTGGCAGTCGTAGCACACGGCTTTGTTCGTAGCTGCGTCGGGGGTGACCTTCTGGAAGATTGTGACCGTCGTGCCGTGAAAGTCTGAAACGTACGTGTTCAACACCTGCGTGGACAAACCATACTTGTTCATCAGCTGTTCGTCGGTGTGACAGTTGGCGCAAATGGAAGGTGAGAGCAGACGGAACTCCGCCGTCGTCGGATCTTCAATATTGTGCACCCCATGACAGTCTATGCAGGTAGGTACATCCGGGTTGTTCTCTTCGGTCAAGGCTGAGCCGTGCACGCTTTGGCGATATTTTTCATAGATGGCGTCATGACACTGTGCACATGTATCGGGGATGTACAAGCGTGCTTGGGGGAGCAAGTCGCCAGTCCCAGGGTCAGTGAGCCGCCGTGTGTCATGTGCTCCGTGGCAGTCCGTGCAGATCGCAGCTTCACGGATACCGTTTTCCAGTGCACGCTGATGGACACTGTCATTGGCTCTTTCATACTGGCCTGAATGGCAGCGGAAACAGGCATCGTAAAGCTCAAGTGAAAGGTCGCGTGGGTCATACGCTATGAAAGGGGGATGGGGGTACTCGCGAATCGTCGTGTGACATTGAACGCAGGCGTAACCTTCCATCCCGTGCACAGAATCGTTAAAGACCTCTTGGTCGACGTAAAGCGAGATGGTGTCGCCGTTCTCGAGGGTCATGGTTGTGGATGGATCGGCGTGGCAATCCAGGCAATAGCCGTTGCTGACACCCGGTTCGTCGGGGTCGGCGGCGGCGTCCATGACGAAGATGGAAATGCTCGCAGCAACAATGATAGCGCTCAGCAGCAGGGGGACAGTTCTAACCCTCACTCGTTCTCTCCCGTGGATGAAGGCGCCCCGCTTTCTTTGGTAAGCGCCTGGTATTCCAATTCGTGATATTCACGCATCTCCCGTTCACTCAAGCGCCCGGTGAAAATGCTCAAGTTCAGCCTCTCGATATGGACATGGTATGTATGCCAGATCAGGATGAAGACCGTCGCCGCGATCGCCTCAGAACTGTGGGCTAACAAAGCCGCGGGGATGATACCTCCTGGCAGGAACCTGGTAAAGAAGATCGGGAACCACATCATAAGACCAGAAAAGATCATGATGCCAATGCCGAAGAAGACAAACCAGTAGGTGAATTTCTGTTCGAAGTTGTATTTACTGTGAGCAGGTTTATCCTTTGAAAGGAAGAGCAGATACTTCACCATCTGGAGGGCATCCTTCACGTCTTTCATCGTCGGGAAGATCGCAGCGGAGAGCTGCCGGCGGGAAAGCAAGTAGATTCCCTTGCCAATGTGATAGAGCGCCTCGACGATGAGTACGATCGCAGCGATGTGGTGAATGGTTTGAATAAATTCCAGCCGTTCTGGGGTCGAGAGGATCTGCTGGCTCCACGCGGAACCACGGTACTTCTGCGGCAGACCGGTGAGCAGCAGGACGATAAATGAGAGCACAAGAACGGCGTGTTCCCAGCGCTGGGTCAACGTGAAGCGTTTGAATGTGCGCTCGGTCTGGACGGGAGGTGCCTCGCCGGTTTGGATCGAATTATTGTGCGTCATGGCAAGTTCCTCCGTACACGATCGACCGTCGCCCGGATAATACGCAGCAGGACATACGCTGCGGAGGCGATCAGCACGAACGGCACGAACGATTCGTAGAAAGCCTGCGTGTAGAAGACCAGCGGTGTCCTGGCAAGTGAAATCTCTTGATGGCCGGTCCAGGCACCGGTCCAATTAGGTCCGGCATCCGGATGGCATTCCTGGCAGGTGGTCAGCAAGTTTTCCGGATTGACCTTGGATTTTGGATCGCTGGCAGGATAAATCCCATGCACTCCATGGCAATCGGTACAGACGGCACTTTCGTGCCATATATTTGGCCAATTGGCCTTATAAACGGAGACGTCGACACCATGCCAGGATAGGCTGTAGATGTCGTAGACGTCCGTCAAATTGTATTTCTCCATGATTCTGGGATCGTCATGGCAGTGGGCGCACATCTCTGGCGAGGCAATCCTGAATTGAGCGGTGCGAGGGTCCTGAATGTTGTGCACGCCATGGCAATCCGTGCAAACGGGGACATCCGGGTTGTCCAGATCGATCAAAGCCGCGCCATGCACGCTGTCACGGTATTCAGCGGCAATTTGCTCGTGGCATTGACCGCAGGTCAGTGAAACCTTGGAGCGCGGGGCATCCGGATCCTGAATATCATGGGCTCCGTGGCAGTCGGTGCACACAGGCGCCTCGAGCCTGCCGGCTTCGGCGATCTCCGCGTGGATGCTGTCGAGGGTCTCCTCATATTTGTTTGAGTGGCAAAGTTCACAGGACAGGTAGAGCGAGCGGGATAGCTCACGCCGTGTTTGGTAGTCGATTTCAGGGTGAGGATAGCCGGTGATGTTCTGGTGACAGGAATCACAGCTGATGCCGAGCTGTTCATGGATGGAGCCTTCAAGCGCCTGCTCGGGGATATGCAGTGACAGTTCTTCGCCGCTGGGCAGGGTGAGACTTAAATCCGGGTCCCCGTGGCATTCCAGGCATTCTCCCGGGATGTCGGCGCGCGGCTGCGAGTCACCGCTGGCGGCTTCAATTGCAGTTGGCTGGCGGCCGATGGCTAATGAGAGAAGCGCAAAGCTTACCATAAGAGCGAGGGCTCCAATGGCGCGTCGCCAGGATCGTTTAAACATAAGTGTTGCCTCCCGAGGCCGCATCACGCTCGGAATTCTTCTCCTGTTCATGATGATTCGCACCGACGATCCACCCACCCCTGCGCAGCAGGTAGGAAATCAGGATCAGAACCCCCAGCGGTAGGACGCACCGCAGGAGGAAGAGAAGAGGGACGACGATGGGACTTGCCGTAATTTCTTCCATACTTTGATCCTTGAGAATACCTCAGGCCAACAGCAGTAACCGCACTGGTTTTACAGTGCGGCTATCATGGATTGACTTCGCAGGTTTGTCAAACCGAGTGCTGCTGCTCGCGTTCGAAGAGAGGCAGGAACCGTACACCAAGGGTGATCAAGAGGAAAATATACCCGATCACTCCGACTGCGATACCCCACTCCGCCACGCTTGGGAAGTAGCTCTCAGGCGGGATGATGTACTCTGTGCCGGGTGAGTAGCTCAGTGGAACAACCAACCCAGATACCGTCACATTCCAGCGATTAATCACGATGCCGGCGGCCGCACTGAAGGCACCGACTACCAGCAGAAGTGGATTGCGATTGTAGCGTGGGGCAAGGAAGAGAATCGCGGGCAGGACGATACCCAGCGCGACTTCCCCGACCCAGAAACCAAACCCATAGGGAGTAAAGAGATTCAGGGTTTGGAAAGCACGCTCGGATCCGGGCGTGCTGCCGTAATACGTCACCGCCGCCAGATCCCAGAATTTAATGTAGGCGTATACGAGCAGCGCCAAACCACTGAAGCGTGCGATCGTGCGCAGCAGACCGTGGTTGACGGTCCGTTTGCCGGTGACCCACTCGGTGATGAAAGCCACCGCCATGGTCAGGGCGGGCCCAGCCGCGATCGCGGAAACGATGAACATAATCGGCATGCTGGGTTTGAACCAAATCGGGCGCGCTTTGATGATGCCATAAGTGGCACCCAGCGATGATTGGTGCAGCAGCGAAATCAGCAATCCCGCCACAGCTAATACAGGCGTGGTCTTATGCAGTTGATGACCGATCTTGGACAGGATTGGCCAGCGGGAAAAGAGTGGTGATTCAGCGATCACGGGCGCAAATTCGACGAGCATGATCGTAAGGTAGATCGTGATGCACCAGGTGATTTCCCACAGCACAGAGTGGATATTCCAGTAGACCCAGGGATGCCAGAAGCGATCCGGGCGGCCGATGTCCATCACCAGCGTAAGCAGAGCGGTCGTGTAGCCGGCGAGGCCGACGAGCACCGCCAGTCGCACAATCGGTTTGAAACGCTCAAGACCGAAAATGTACACGACTGCGGAAAGAGTAAACGCGCCGGCGCCGAGTGCGATCGAGGAGAGGTCAATCGTGATCCATAACCCCCACGGGATCGAATCGGTCAGGTTGGTTACAACGAGCCCATCGCGGAAGATGAAAAACGCGGAGACCAGGCCGACAACCAGAAGGATGCCGATCAGTCCTAGCCAGGCGATGAAACCAGGTGAGATATCCAGACGTTTTCGGGAAGCGGTTGTCGTGGTCATGACTAAACCTCCTCCTGGAGCGGGATGTAATACACGCTCGCGTCAGTGCCTAATTCTTCTCGCAGGCGGATGGTGGGTATCTTATCGACAACTTTGGCGATCTCACTTTCCGGATCATTGAGGTTGCCGAAGATTCGTGCGTCTACCGGGCAAACGTTCACACAGGCTGGTGTAGCTTCACGGTCGACGCCCGGTGTGAGCTCTTTTTCTAAGCCCTTGTCGATACGGTGGATGCAGAAGGTGCATTTCTCAACCACACCTCTCGGTCGTCGTTCGACTTCCGGTGTGCCCCAGGTGGGGACATAGGGGTTCTCATCATCGCGTGCTTCCCAGTTGAACTTTCGTGCGTCGTAGGGGCAGGCGACCTCGCAATAGCGGCAGCCAATGCAGCGGTCGTAGTCCATCACGACGATGCCATCCTCACGTACGTAGGTGGCTTTAACCGGACAGACTTCTGTGCAGGGTGCGTGGTTACAGTGCAGGCAAGGTCGACTGAAGTAATACTTGTTCCCTGTCTCACTGCGATCTTCAACGACGATATTCCATGGTTTGTCGGTTTTGACGTCATTAACCGCGGAACATGCCCGCATGCAGTATTCGCAGCCGATGCATTTGTTAAGGTCAATGACCATCCCCCAGTGAGCGGTCCCTTCTACTGGGCCGTGCTCCACGTCGTCTTCCGTGGAGAGCTGTTTGCGCTTCAGTTCACCAAATGGTGAGAGCGGTCCGGTGGTCACCAGATAGGCGAACACCGCGGAGCCGCCTGCAGCGCCGAAGATCTTGGCGAAGTCACGACGATTGAGTTTGATCTTGACTTTCTTCTTACTCATCCTCGTCATCCTTAATCTCTACCAACTCAATTCTCTGGGAGATAACCCAGGCAACCACAGCGCCGGTGGCGAGCCCTACGATGGCGCCCTGCGCAAGTCCAGTGTAGAGACGTACGCTGGTGCGGTCTTTCAGATCTTCGATCTCCTCTTCCTGTTGCTTTACGCGGCTGACGAGTTCTTCTGTGTCGAGATCTTCAAGCGTGCGCACCTCGCCAGAGAGTTCCAGGATCACGTCGCGTGTGTGCACCGTATCCTGGTGGCAGCCGATACAAGCTTCCGAACCAACCGTGAATGTGTGACCGGTCGGCACAAGCCCTTGGATGGGGCTCTCGGTGCGAGGTCGAGTGTACATGTGGCAGTTGCTGCATTCCAGGCCCGCCTCGGCGTGGGAGCCGTGTGTGAATGATGAACCGGTGTCTTTGTGACAGTTCCCGCAAAGTTCGGTAACGGAGTCGGCCAGCGGTGCCTGCGCGTGGGGGTTGTGGCAGGATTGGCACTCTACCCCTGCCTCGCGGTGCGGACTGGCAAACCACTCATCGGTCGTGGTTTGATGACACTGTTCGCATAAATTATGGTTGGGCGTTACGGGCATGCTTTCCATCGGGTGCCCTTCCTGGAACGGCCCGTGGCACGATTCGCAAGTCACGCCTTCAAATGCATAGGTGCCGGATTCTTCATCGTAGCCGGTCGTGTGGCATTCCAGGCAGGTGAACTTGCTGCCGATCTCCTCCCAGTTCTGCTGGAAGATCGGTGAGGAGAATGCCTGTGCATGGCGAGTGACCATCCATTCTGAGTGAATCTCATCGTGGCAGCCCGCGCACGATTCGGGACCTGCATAGCCCCCTTCCTGCGGGGAAGGTTTCGGGGCAGGTGAGGCCATTGCAGGCTGGGTGCCACCATATAGGCCCCCGAGCAGCACGCACAGCGCAAAGGTGAGTCCGAAGGCAATGCCCATCTTCCTCTTCTGGCGTTTTGTAAATCGCTTCATGCTCCACTCCGTCTTCTTAAAGGGTATAGAAGGAAACAGAAATGCCTACCTGGGCATACTTACCCATGCAGGTATGGGTTACTAACCCTAAATATCTCTACACAAATGCTACTGCCTAGACACCCACGAAGGGAGTATCTGGTATCCTATCCGGTCTGTGATATTTATCACATTTAAATCAAAGGCGATCTTATCCCTCCACTTGGGGATTCTGCTCTTTGGAGCCGGCGAACCCTGTATCGTGGTGGGGAAAAGAGACCTGCGGCGCACGGGTTGAGGTTCAAGCTCCAGGCGGTTGAAAGGATGAAAAAGATTCATTCTGCATTAATCCTTTT
>JASFLN010000046.1:0-8688 GCA_050118075.1 Anaerolineales bacterium | reverse complement strand
TCGATACACCTACAGAAAGAGCGGTGCGATTGGCTGAGCGCACCTACGAATAGAGAAACGAGATTTGAAATATAGCCAAGCCGTATATCTGCTAAGCTCCGCCCTCTCCATATAATTCGGCATCCGTCGGTGTGCGCCCGGACGGATCAAAGACATACACATAGGTGCCGACACCGGCCCAGTTATAGAGCCACTGCGCATCAGCGGGAGAAAGGTTGACACAGCCATGTGAGCGGGGGTAGCCGTAGCCATTATGCCAGTAGGCTCCGTGAAGGGCGCGCGCCTGGTCAAAGTAGAGGATCCAGGGTACATCTTCTAGATAGTAATAATCAGAGCGATCAGCAGTAAAAGCGCCCTGCATCGGATCTGATTCCAGTTTCTCATAGACCTGGAATGTGCCCGGCTGCGTCCACCAGCCATCGAGACCGGTCGAAACTAATGTGGCGTACACCATCTCGCCGTTTTCATAAACCGCCAGAGTTTGCTCATACAGGTTGATCGAAATCCAGCGCTCTGCTTCGACCCCTTCCGGTCGGCTTGGATCGGGTGACACTTTGGCGATGCGACGCTGTTCGATCCAGTCCTCGGGTCCAATGCGATACCAATCTAGCCCGCCCACGTGCTGTGTTTCATAGACCCAGACCATGTCAAAGCGATAGAATGTGCGCCCGGTCTTAGGCGCGTCAACGCCCGGAGCGCGTTGTGTTTCGGTTTGCACAAGAACCCATGCAAATTCCTGGGAGGGCGTTTTGGTCAGTGTGACGCCGTGGTAGCTCGGCGGCGTGAGACGAGAGACACCCTCGCTGCGGATGTACACACCCGGAACGATCATATAGGCAACCTTATCGTCCCGTTCGATACGCTGGATCCAAGAGAAGAAGACAAAACCCTCCTCAATCACCCGATATGCATTTTCGCCGTTAAGAGCATCCTCGAGGGAGGTGTAAAGCGGCGTACCGCCATCCCGGCGAGACTGCAAATAATAGAACGGGAGCGTGCCTAAAGAAGCATCAGTGGGTCCCAAAGGAAAAGGTCGATTTGGGTACTCGCCGTGCTGTGCAAGTTCAGTGATCGTGGAGCGACCCTCAGAATTGCAGCGTTCGGGAAAACGCAACTGAAGCCTCACGGGGCAGGTCATATCGCCGCGTGTGCGGATCGCGGGAGTGTCGGGCTGAACAGCTGCGCTAGCAGTCATGGTGCCAGCCGCTAACAGAACCGTCCCAAGCAGGAAACCCACCCAATTTGAAACCTTCAACATACTCTTATCTCAATGCTCCGTTCATCAGCATAGATAAGATTATATCGATGCCGACGTGACTTGTCACCGAAAACCTTAGGTAAGAATGTGATCGATGTTTCAGAGCAAAACAACATGGTGGCCAGATAAACTGGCCACCATGCGCATTACGCACGTACCTTGATCTCCGCACGCATGCGATCCAGCACACTTGCGACGGACATTGAGCCCAGATCCTCTTCCGATCGCAGCCGCACGGAGACACTCTCGCCTTCCACCTCGCGATCTCCGACGATAAGCATATAAGGGATCTTCTGCAGCTGGGCATCCCTGATCTTCGCATTCATACGATCGCCGCTTGAATCGACCTCTGCCCGGATTCCAGCTTCGCTCAACTGGGCCACAACTTCCTCAGCATAGGGGATGTGGCGATCGGCGATCGGGATCAAGCGAGCCTGAATCGGCGCCAGCCAGAGTGGGAACGCACCGGCATAGTGCTCGATCAACACACCCATAAAACGCTCCATCGAGCCCATCAACGCCCGGTGGATCATATAGGGTCGATGTTCCTGACCATCCTCGCCAATGTATGCTAATTCGAATCGCTCCGGCAGGTTAAAGTCGAACTGGATCGTGCTCAACTGCCACTCGCGACCGAGTGCGTCCTTGATCTTGATATCGATCTTCGGACCGTAAAACGTCGCCTCCCCTTCGTCGATCTCGTAGGGGATATCCGCACGGTCAAGCGCGTTGCGCAACGCCTCAGTGGGCGCCTCCCAATCCTCCGGTTCCCCGGCGTATTTCTCTTCGTTGCGCGTCGATAAGTAGGCCTGGAAGTCTTCGAAACCAAAAGCCCGCAAGATATTAAGGCTGAACTGCAGCACGCGGTCGATCTCTGCTGGCATCTGGTCAGGCCGGCAGAAGAGATGTGCGTCGTCCTGCGTGAAGCCGCGCACGCGCAGTAACCCGTGGAGCACACCGCTGCGTTCGTAGCGGTAGACCGTGCCCCACTCCGCGTAGCGCAGTGGCAGATCTCGATAAGAGCGCATGCGGCTCTTGTAGATTTCGATATGGAAGGGGCAGTTCATTGGCTTGAGGAAGTACTGCTGTCCCTCAATGTCCAACGGGGCGTACATGTTCTCCTGGTACCAATCAAGGTGTCCGCTCGTCTCCCATAGATTCGACTTGCCAATATGAGGCGAGTAAACAAACTCATAGCCGCCACGTTCGTGTTCTTCACGGCAATAGTCCTCGGCGATCTTGCGCACCATTCCGCCTTTTGGACTCCAAAGGATGAGGCCGGGTCCCACATCCTCGCTAACCGTGAACAAATCCAATTCGCGCCCCAGTCGGCGGTGATCGCGCTTTTGAGCCTCCTCCAGTTTCCAGAGGTACTCCTCCAGCTCGTTCGCCGATTCCCAGGCTGTCCCATAGATGCGCTGCAGCATGGGGTTGTTCTCATCGCCGCGCCAGTAAGCACCGGCGACGTTCAGAAGTTTAACCGCATCAGGGTTAAGCTCCGCTGTGTTCTCGACATGCGGCCCGCGGCACAGGTCGACAAACTCATCCTGCCGGTAGATCGAGATTTCCGGTTTCTCCTCGATCGGTTCACCATTCTCATCGAGTTCACCCTCTTCCAAACCCTCAATTAACTCCAACTTATAGGGTTGATCAGCGAAGAGCTGCTTGGCTTCCTCTGCCGAGAGTACTTTTCGTTTAAATTCGTGATCCCCGGCCATGATCTCACGCATGCGCGCTTCAATCTTCTCCAGATCCTCCGGAGTGAGCGGTCTGGGAAGGTCAAAATCATAGTAAAAGCCATCCTCGATCGGTGGGCCAATGGCGATCTTGGCCTCACCCGGGAACATCTCCATCACCGCCTGGGCCATCACATGTGCGGTGGAGTGGCGCACGCGATAGAGATGTGATTGCTGGTAACGTTCTTTCTGTGATACTGGCATTGCGATCCTCCTTCTGACCACGCAAAAACTCCCACCCTCTGGGGCGGGAGTTGATCACGCGGTTCCACCCAGATTAGCCTGAATGGCTATCTCTGACAGCCGGTAACGGGGCTGAATCGTTCGCCATACTCGCCCTCTCGGGCTTTCCGGTTCATGCTCGCGGGTGGTTTTCGCCAGCTGAAGTCTGGCGGGGATTCTCAATCGGTGATCCCCGTTCCCTGTCAGCCTCGTTTCCGGCTACTCGTCCCGGTCAGTGCCTCGCAGTATTGAATTATTGGAATGGTAAATCAAGATACCAGCCCCGTCAAGGATTTCAGTTGAACGTCGAAAGGAACACTTGCTGCATATACTTTAGAGATTCAGCTCAACGATGAGTTCAGCAGCTATCCTATTCCACTCACAATTTTTCAATTACGTGACCTTGTATAAGTAAAACCACTTGACATTAATCGTATACGATTATATCATAATAAACATAATTGTATACGATTTGAGCACATGATAAAAGTTCCAGGTAAAAACACAACCGAAATCATTGCCGCCTCTCTTCGGGAAGATATCTTGCGCGGTAAGTTAGCCAGTAGGCAACCGCTGCGGCAGGATGAAATCGCATCCTTGTTTGGCGTGAGCAAGATCCCTGTTCGAGAGGCGCTAGCCCAGCTCAATGCAGAGGGATTAGTTACACTCATCCAAAATCGAGGTGCATTTGTTTCCAGTCTTTCTGCGGACGAAGCCGAAGAAATCTACATCATGCGTGATGCGCTTGAGAAAATCGCACTGGAGCGAGCTATCCCGCAGCTGACCGTATCCCAGTTGACGCAAGCTGAAGCAATTCTCGACACGATTGATGCCGAGGAGAATACTGCCCGATGGGGTGAATTGAATTGGGATTTCCACTCGACTTTATATTCACCCGCCTCACTTCCCCGCCTCCAGAGATCAATTCGAAATCTGCATATCAATGTTGCCCGGTATTTAGTTCTTTACCTGGAAGGGATGGACTACCAACGTGCCTCGCAAGATGAGCATCGGCAGCTGCTCGATGCATGCCGTTATGGAGATATCAACAAGTCGTTAGAAATACTAGAGAATCACTTGCGTGCTGCCTCCGATCATCTGGTCACATTTCTTAATGACAAACCAAGCGTCTCGTAGAAGGAGAACGCCCGATGAAAGACACCGAATCGATTCAATTCGAAGTCCATGATCAAGAAGTCCTCGCTCGAGCCAGATCTCTCATGAGCGCCAGCGAATCACCCAAGGATTGGGCCCAGGAGGTAATTGGGGCCGTCGAGAGAAACGACGAGTGGCGTGGCAAGCGCTGCTTAAACCTGTTAGCACCCGAAGCGCCGACCAGTCCGACCGTTCGGTCTTTACTCTCATCTGAAATTGGGACGCGTGCCGCCGAGGGACACATCGGGCGGGTCAACCGCTGGTTCGCCGGAACACAATATATTGACGAGGTGGAAGCATTGTGCGTCGAACTGCTCAAGACAGCCTTTCGCTGCAACTACGCCGACCACCGCCTGATGGGTAGCATGCTTGGCAACATGACTGTTTATTACGCACTTTCAAAACCCGGAGATGTGATCATGTCCGCGCCGCAGCCATCAGGTGGCCACTCCAGTAACCGTAGTGATGGTCCGGCCGGCATGCGCGGCCTGAAAATTTACGACGTGCCATTTACTGATGACGGGCTTGAGGTCGACCTGGGAGCATTTGCCAAAGCCGCCCGCCAACATCAGCCGAAGCTGGTCGTGATGGGTATGTCCATGACCCTATTCCCTCTGCCGGTGCGCGAGATGAGCGCCATAATTTCTGAGTGGGGAGGAAAATTCGTATACGATGGCGCCCATCAGGCAGGATTAATCGCCGGTGGCCAATTCCAGGATCCACTGAGGGAAGGCGCGGTGGTATTAACCGGCTCAGCTGGTAAAACATTCAGCGGTCCTCAAAGCGGGATGATTATGTGGGACGATCCCGAGCTAACCGAACCTATAACCGACGCTATCTTCCCTGTCTTGGCTGCCACTCACCAGGTCAATAGAGTGGCTGCGCTGGCAGTCTCGGCTGCCGAAATGATTGAGTATGGCGATTTTTACATGGCTCAAATCGTCAAGAACTCCCAGGCCTTGGGTAAAGCACTCAACGAGCGCGGGATACCCATCCTGAGCGCCGAAAAGAATTACAGCCAGAGTCATCAGGTCATTGCTCGCGTCAAGCGATTTGGTGGCGGGCTAGATGTGGCACATCGTTTGGCCGAGGCCAACATCATCACCAATAAAAATCTTGTCCCCGAAGACAAGCCCGAGGATTGGGATCGCCCCAGCGGGTTGCGAATTGGTACGATTGAAATCACCCGGTTGGGCATGAACGAAGACGATATGGAAACCATTGCCGACTTCTTCGCCCGGGTTCTGGTTGAGAACGAGGATCCTGAGACCGTCAGAAACGATGTCGTAGATTTCCGCTTTCCCCGGCAGACGCTGTACTACAATTTTGATCACGGCTACCCGGTCTGGGTTGAGTAAATTACGAGCGCGCACGAAGAGCTCAAATAAAAAACCCCAGCCGTAGCCAGGGTCATCCAGTGGGCGGTATTGGACTCGAACCAACGACCTTTGCGATGTCAACGCAACGCTCTAACCAACTGAGCTAACCGCCCATGTGCACTGGATTATACAAAGCCCAGGTGGTTTTTTCAATGGTCGCAGTAAAGTTGGCCTTCCTTGCTCAACCGGCGTAGGACCAACCGAGGTACGGCAGCGTCAGCGTTTCTCCCACCTCACCTTCCTTGAAGACCTGGGCATTGATCAACTCTCCAACAACAATGTCGTGATCGCCGCCAGCATCAATGATCTCGACAACTTCACACTCGATAACCGCAGCGGCGCCTTCCAGCACAGGACAGCCGGTTTCCGGCGCCGCTTCAAATGTCGCATCGGCCATCTTGTCAGGATTCTTCGCACGCCCCTTTGTGAATGGCTTGATGTAATCCGCGTCTTCCTCACGGAAGATGTTCACTGCGAATACACGGCTTTTCTCGACGAGTCCATGTGTGTAACTGGTCCTCTGGAGTCCGAGCGCAAGCTGGCGCGGCTCGAATGAACACTGGGTGATCCAGTTGGCGACCATGGCATTTACATCATCATCGGCTTTGGAAGTGATGCTGTAAAAACCATAGGGCATCATATTCAAGGCTGTTTTGATATTCTTTTCACTCATGAAATTACTCCTGCTGCGATGGGCACTGTGATGAGTTACCTTGATTCTACTCGATGACCCGAAACCGCTATTAATTACGTACCCCTACTAGTGTTAGGTCACCCTCGTAGCCGTTCGGTGAGACCTCGATCGTTATCATCTGACCACGAGTGGCCCTCAGCTTCCACATACCCGACGTGATTGGGATATCAAAAAACCCGCTCGCATCGGCTCGCCCGGTAACATAAGCACCATCATCACGGGTGGCGAAAATTCCTGCACCGTCATACGCATTTCCCGAAGCATCCACGACCTGTCCACGCAGGCGCATATCTGTCGCCTCATAGACGAAAACCAACTCCTCGCCCTGACCTCGCTCGTAGATCTCTTGAGGATTGCTGAGAATGTGATTTACCAGCTGGCAATCCTGATCTACAAGCCGACTCCGGCAACCAACCCCCTGGATGGACACTGCCCACGGTCCGGATTGCGAATCGGGGACAAACACGACAAAACGCCCCTCCGCATCCGAGAAATCCGGGTAATCGACTGCACCGCCCAGCGCCACGACGACCCCAACATTCTGAACCGGCTGACCGGTATCATCGGTTACGCGTCCATGAATGGACAAGCTCTGGGCAGGCTCTAACTCCGCGACATCGCCCAATGGATCAGAGACATCCACGCCTAAATACTGCGCATACATCCATCCCAAAGATCCCCCCGGAACAGAGACGGCTAACCAGCTGCCACCAGGGACCTTGCCGAGGATCTTGACCGCCGCTCCCATGGGGTAGGTGCCCAGGGCGGGGTGAGCGACGCTCGGTCCGGAACGCAATGTGAGATTACCCGATGAAACAGATGCACTGCGTAATTCTGCTGCAGGTGTCTCAACAACCGGCGCGGTCGGACAGGAAAGCACTGTCGGGATCGCCGTTGGGGGGCAATCTGCTGCCGACTCCGCTTGTGCTTCTACGACTGTGACTGCAGCTGGAGGCTGATCTAGAGGGTCAACTGGCAGCACGCATCCCGAGATGGTGATTAGGCATGCGAGCAGGGTCAAATGACGCATCATGGCTTGCGCTCCTGGATTCTGGTCTGGTGAGTAAACCCGCTTGATTGTGCGGGGGTATCTTCCAACATTAGTCCCTTCGCGGTCTTTAGGCAATGCTGGATTTAGATGTACAATCTGCGTCATACCTGCAATTGGATCACCGTCGACCTTAACCGGAGCCATTCATGACTCAAGCCGATCCGCGAGCCACAATCGAACAGCAACTGCAGCCCTGGCAGCAAGCGCTTCAGGATCCACAAGCCGCTCAGGAATCGGTCCTTCGAAAGTTGCTCTCGATTTATGCCCAAACCGGATACGGGCAGGAACACCATGCTGGAGAACTCAATGACATCTCCGCTTATCGGCGCGCATTTCCTGTTTCCACCTACGAACAGTTCAAACCCCTAATTGAAAAAGTCCTTGCTGGGGATAATCACGTCTTACTATCAGAGCCACCTATCGGCTGGGCGATCACCCGCGGAACAACCAAGGGTGAATCGAAGTTCATCCCCATGACCCCCACCGACATGCAGATGCGCGTCAGCGCGGGTCGAGCGATGATGAAGTTTGTGCTTGATTCGGGACGCTACGATTTATTCCAGGGAGTCAACCTGAACCTCAACTTCCCCTCGCGGGTAGGCACGCTCCAAACCGGCGATCGGGAGATCGAGTACGGCTACAGCTCCGGCATTTACACAAAGTTCGTATCCGAACGAACCCCCATCCGCTCTGCCCCTTCTCAAGATGAGATCGACGCGCTGGGAGGTGGCAAGACTCAAAAGGACTGGGATGCCCGTTTCGAATTGGCCTATGAAAAGTGCAAAGATCAGAATGTGACCCTCGTCGGCGGGGTGGCGACCACTGCGCTCACATTCGGTCGCTATTTGAAACGCTCACATGGTGTCTACCCCAAAGACCTCTGGGATGTACAAATCATGACCTTGGGAAGCGTTGCTGGCATCAATCTACAATACCGACCTGCGCTGCGTGCACTTTACGGCGATGCAGCCATTCGGGAGATTTATGGTGCGACGGAGGGGATGTTCGGCCAGCAGATGGACGACAAGCGCGCCTGGGCGCCGAATTATGATCTTTTCTATTTTGAAGTGGAGACGACCAACGGCCTCAAAATGCTCCACGAGATGCGCCCGGGAGAACAGGGCAGCCTGGTCGTATCCACACCCATCCTGCCGCGCTACAAGATCGGTGATCGCATTCTGGCCGTGCAACCG
>JASFLN010000045.1:0-8718 GCA_050118075.1 Anaerolineales bacterium | reverse complement strand
TTCTCGCCGCTGACTTCCTCAAGCTCATCGTGGATCACGATGACATGGATGTTCGCCGCCACAAGCGGGGCCAGCACATGCTCGTCGCCCCCTGCCCAGAATCGGATTCGCTGTGGTTCACGAGACAACAGCCGCAGTGACATTCCCGGGTGTAGCCCTTCTGCAACGATCTGCGCGTAGACTGTCTCAGGTTCATCTTCGATATGAACAATCTGGAGCAATGAATCGATTTCCTCAATCGCGGTGAGCGGAGTGCCCGCCAATTCTCCCAGTTCACCTTCCGCGGTCGGAATGGGATCACCATGCGGGTCATAGGTCGGATGGCTCAGCCTTGCCGACAGCTGATCAAGCTCCTCCTGGGTCAGTGTATGTTCCTGGCGGTCGGCTTGATCATGCCATTCAGTCTCGGTGAATCCGGTTTCGTCAGCGAGGTAGCGTTCCCACAACCGGTGGGCTCGCAGCAAGTGCAAGGCGAGATCACGGCCCGAATTTGTCAGGACCGAACACTCAGCCTCAAACTCCACCAATCCTCTGTCTTCAAGTTCGGAGATCAATGTGTGCGCCTCGTCGACACTGATATGCAGCGTGCCGGCCAGGCTCTGAAGAGAGGTCCTTCGACCAGAGGTTTCGCAGTCAAAGATGTGCTTGATTGCGTCTTCCCTGCGGGTTTTGCTGTTCACCCGGCGGGTATAGCGCCACTTTGCCAGGAGCCCGCGCTCGGGGAAGAAGAACCACAAAGCAGCTGTAATCGTGACCAAACCAATAATGAGCGTTATAAGATTATCCATTGCACTTGTCACTTGCGCAGCGGTTGGGGCGATGGAAACGTATCAACAACACGATCTAAACACGCCCACGGACCACCAACCTAAAGTTTGATTAGTCATATTATAAAATTAGTTTATCCTAATATCAAGGGTTTCTTCGGTTTTTCCCGATCAGATGACGATCAGGTTCTGGAGAACCATCATGGCGAGAAATCCACCCATCGCTGCGATCGCGCTGAACTGTCGTTGGTCCTGTTTTGCCCTGCTCTCAGGGATCATCTCACTAAGGACCAAGAAGAACATCGCTCCAGCCGCAAGACCAAACGCGAACGGAAGGATTTCCCTGAACGCTATGACGGCGAGGTAGGCCGGGATCGTGGCGATCGGCTGCGGCAGGCTCGAGAAAATCGACCAGCCGACACACTTCCAGCCGCTGACCCCATCCGCTCGCAGTGGCAGCGACACCGCCACCCCCTCGGGAATGTTGTGGATCGATATGGCCACCGCCATGATCAAGCCCAGATTCGTTTCGCCAGATCCATACGCTACGCCCACCGCCAGCCCCTCGGGAATGCTGTGGAAGAACATGGTTGCAAGGATCAACGTCACGCGCTTCGCGCTGGCATCGTTTATCCCGGAAATCGTGAAATCATGCTGATCGATGTAGCGCGAAGCCAATCCAAAGACGAGCGTGCCAACCAACACGCCCAGCGCGACCTGCAGGATGCCGCCATCGTCCACCCCAGGGATAATCAGGTTGAATACAGAGGCTGAAAGCATCATGCCGCCGGCAAATGCCCAGCTCAATTGGGCAATTGATTCGGGGAACCGCCGCACAAAAACGAACGGAAGCCCACCGAGCCCCGTGGCCAACATGGTGACCGTCGCTGCGACGACCGCCTGTAATAATCCAGAATCCATCAGCTCGTTTTGCTCCTCTCCAACGTGGTGGACAAACTCTTGAATACCGCACGGTCTTCGGCGGGCAGTCTATCTAAGAGCTCGTCACCAAGCCGCGTCGCAATGCGCTGGGTGAACATCTCCATCCAGATAAATTGACGCGTAATGGCCACTATTTTGCGGTTGGTGGTTGCCGTTGCCGAGACCTCCACATCCATATTCGAGATCAAGGACTGCGAATCGTCTGACACAACCACAAGCGTGTGGGTCAACTCCTGCAGCTCACTTTCCAGTGGAGGGTGGTAGGCTACCTCCCCACATGCCAGCGTACCCTCGCCAGTGAGCAGAACCCGTACACTCAGATCGCGATCACAGGCTGTGTGCAGAAGCGGGGATAGGGATTCGAGCGCCTCATCCGGCAACACGAGCAGCACTTCTTCCTCGGCATGGCTGATCATCTCGCCCGCATAGGCGAGCACCGCCTCGCGACCATTAATCGTCCATAGGCGTTCTTCTGGATGGCTGGTATATGCTGCGGCCAAACCCTTAGAAAGCACACTCATGTGCTCTTCATGCTCCACCTTCAGGCTGCGAAGCAGCACCTCCGGCGGCAGTGGTTTATATAGAGTCGACTTCTTCCCTTCGCTTGCCAACACTGCGCCGCGGCTTGATAAGCGGCTCAGCGTTTCATACACCATCGAGCGCGGGACACCGGAGACTTTCGACAGCTGATAGCCGGAGGCGGGGTGATCTCGCAGCAGCGCGAGGTAAACTTTGGCCTCGTATTCCGTAAAGCCCACCTGGTTGAGAACCTCGATCAAATCCATGCCACATCCATAATAGTTGTTCTAAATATAACCACTATTATGGGTGGATCGATGGTCCTTGTCAAGATCGTTTGATAATTTGCGTTGGAAGGATCAGCCCAGTTTGATATCGAGGCTCAAACTCACCGGGCAGTGATCTGAGCCGGTCACGTCCTTATGGATATGGGCGTCTACGACACGCGGCATCAAGCCAGGAGATACAAAGGTGTAATCCAGCCGCCAACCGACATCCCTGCTGCGAGCGTCACCCCAGTACGCCCACCAGCTGTACGCGCTTCGCTCTGGGTAGAGTGCGCGAAAGACATCGACATATCCAGCCTCAACAAACTGATCGATCCACGCACGCTCGCGCGGCAGGAACCCGGAGGTGTTTTTATTCTGCTTTGGTCGAGCCAAATCGATCTCGCGGTGAGCGGTGTTGATATCACCACACAACACGATCTCGCGCCCGGAGGAGGTCAAATCATCACATGCTTGCTGCAGCTGCTCCTGATAGGCAAGTTTGAAATCCACCCGGCTGTGGTCCCGGGAACCGTGAGGCACATAGGAGTTGATCAGGACGAAAGGTCCGTAATCCGCCAGGATCGTGCGCCCTTCACAATCGTAGTCCGGGTCCCCGATGCCGATCTCGACACTGCTCGCGGACGGACGGGTGAATAACGCCACGCCGCTGTAGCCTTTACGCTCGGCAGGGGCCCATACAGCCCGGTAGGAAGTTGGCTCGCGCAGATCAGGGTCAAGTTGCTCGGCATGAGCCTTGATCTCCTGCAGGCACAGTATGTCAGGTTGAGCTGTGTTCAACCATGACATCAAGCCTTTTCTAGCTGCAGCGCGAACCCCATTTACGTTCCAGGAATAGATTTCAATGGTCATCGAAATTTCACTTCGAATTTTGAAGTTTGGAGGCGGCTTATTCCGGTAAACGATAGCACAACGTGCTGGTATCTGGAGGGGTGCACACAGCTCGAAGCGGGCAAATATCGCAAGCCGGACCTTCGTTGACTTCCAATCTACCCATTCTCACCAACGTGTCCAACATACCGCAGGTAACGTGAATATCCTTCTCGACAGCATCCGCGACCTGCTGGGCGGCTAGCACGCCGCCACTATGCTCGAATTGCTCTAAGATCTTAAGCAGTAAACCCGTCTCGCTCATTCTGGTTATCCAATAAGCAGCCCGATTTGGTAGACCGCAACTGCCGCCATCCATGCGATTCCGGATTGAAAGATCGCAGAGAACAACGCCCAGCGAGATCCGAATTCTGAGCGAATGACACTCAACGTGGCAATGCATGGGATATACAGAAGCACATAAACCAGAAACGCCAGCCCCGCAAGTGGAGTGAACACCTGCATTAATACACCGCTGAGCGCGGTCTCGCGGGGAGGCGCATCCAAATTAGCCGGAAATACGTCAATACCAGGTGTCAATGTCTCAATCACTTCCCTGCCGGCATCAATCGTCGCGACGACGAACCCTTTTCCAATCCCTAAAAGCTCGTCCCCAAAGGGTGCACCCGTGGCCGCTTCTTCAGCAGGTGAACCAAGGTATATCTCCGCCATCGTGGAGACAACCACTTCCTTCGCGACCAGACCCGACATCAGTGATGCGGAGGCTTCCCACGTACCGAATCCCGCCGGCTCAAACACCGGGGCGATCGCCGCGCTTGCACGACCAAACGCACTCTCTTCGAAGGATGTGGCACCCAGTGGGACATGAAGTAAAACCCAAATAACAATTGACGCCAGTAGGATCACGGTCCCGGCGCCCTCAATGAAATCGCGGGTGCGCAATGAGACATGCCCCCAGAGACTCTTAAATGTGGGCAACCGATAGCGGGGCAATTCCATCACGAATTCTGTGGGTTCGCTGGTCTTTAAGACCGTTCGTGAGAACAACCATCCGGCTGCGATCGCCGCCACGACTCCAAGCGCATATAAACCCCAGATCACCTGGTCAGCCCGTCTTCCAAATAAAGCCATGCTGAACAGAACATAGACCGGCAATCGTGCCGAGCATGACATCAGCGGAACCATCAGCGCGGTGAGCAACCGATCGCGCCCGCGGTCCAGCGTGCGGGTGGCATAAATCGCAGGAACGGCACATCCAAAGCCGAGGATCAGGGGTACAAAACTCTTCCCGTTGAGCCCCAGAAACGCCAGAAAGCGATTCATAACAAAAGCAGCTCGGGCCAGGTACCCGCTGTCTTCGAGTACGGCGATAAACAGGAACAAGACAACGAGCCCGGGCAGAAAAACCAGCACACCGCCTACCCCGGCAATCACGCCATCGACCAGCAAGCCCTTAATCCAAGCCGGCGCACCGAAGAATGTCAACGCAGCGGCGCTCCAGGAGGTCAACGGTCCACTCACAACCTCATCAATCCAATCAAGATACGGCGCCGATACGTCGACTACCAATCGAAAGACCAGGTACATGATCGCCAGAAAGATCGGAACGCCCAAAAACCGGTGCGTGACCACACGATCAATCCGGTCTAACCATAGGTCTTGTTGTGTATCCTCGCTTACCACCACCGTGTCAACCAACCGGCTGACTTCGCCGAATCGCACGTCAGCAATATGAAGATCGACACCTTCTGGGAGCAGATCCTTAAGCCGTTCTTGACTGCTCTTCAACGCATCACGGATCTCGGCCTCCGCCTTGTGGCCATTGAGCTTATCGAGCAATTGCTTGCCATTTGCGAGCAATTCCAGCGCCATCCAACGTGGTCGGAAAATCCCGGTTAAGTCGTTAGCGTTTTCCAGCTGTGGTTTGAGCTCGGAGATTTCTTTTTCAATTTCGTCCGCATAATCAAGCGTCAAAAAGTGCGTTCCAGGGTCTGCTCCAACCCCCAAATCTTGCGCCTGTCTCCAAACGACCTCTTTGAGCACCTGGATGCCCTCGCCCTTGCTCGCAGCTACTCGCACGATCGGGACCCCACCCAGGAGGTCAGACAAACCATCGACATCAATACGCTGGCCCTTCTTGTCGGCCAGATCGCTCATGTTCAAAGCAAGCACAGCCGGTAAACCCATTTCAAGGATCTGGATCGCGAGGTAGAGATGTCGCTCCAAGGTGGTTGCATCCATAACAATCACAACCAGGTCGGGTGATTCGTCGAGCAAAAACGAGCGGGTGAGGCTCTCCTCATCGGAGTATGCCGCCAGACTATAGGTGCCGGGCAAATCGATCACATCAAACTGGCGCTCTGCGTGTGAGTAGCAACCGCGCTCACATTCCACCGTCTTGCCAGGCCAATTGCCTACATGGTGATGCGATTTAGTTAGTTGATTAAAGATTGTCGTCTTGCCCGAGTTTGGATTGCCAGTCAATGCAATCGTGAAATCTGCTTCAGCGCTCACTGGAGTCACCTTCGGAATTCCGATCATGGTCCTGCGTATTCTGGCTGACATCCCGGTTTTGCCTTCGCCATCTCCAGCCGATCCTGCGCCTTCCCCCCATACCGCGACGACGATAGTGCCTGCCGATTTTCCGATCCTCAAAAACAGCGGATGTGGCTTCGACCTCTATTTTGTGCGCGGTTATACGATCGATCGCTAACTGAGCGCCGCGCACCCGCAGCAATACGGGCTGACCGCGTGAAGACTGTATCACCTCTACACTTGTCCCCGGTGTCAGACCCAGTTCCGTGAGCCGGAGGCCAGATCGACGGCAGCGCACAAAACCTCGCAAGCGAACGATTTCTCCCGCCCGGATCTGATCGAGGCGCAGCGCCCTTGTCACTGTGTCACCTCATTTTCGTTGAGGATACGGATGTACAGATACCTGGCGATCTCAACTGGAATCGTCACCAAGTTGTCGTTAATAATCAACTGTGCAGGCTCCTCATCGCCAGACGGCGATATCACCTTTGCACACGTCCCCGGCATCAAATCCATCGAGACGATCTCACTCAATAACGTTTCGCTCTCAGGAAATACACGCATCACGACGATCTGCACTGGAGCATCAATTTGATGAAGCCGTAATTCTGGCTTTGGATAGGGACTGGCCTCCAAGGAGGGAATCGGGTTGCCATGCGGGCAGGTCTTCGGTTGTCCCAGGAAAACTGCCAGGCGCTCGCTGATCTCCCGGCTGGTAGCATGCTCAAGCCGACATGCAGCCTCATGGGCATGCTCCCACTCAACGTTCAGATAATCCACGAGAAAACGTTCCCACAAACGATGGCGACGCAGGACCGTATGGGCACGTTGAAGACCTGCCTCGGTCAATGAGACCCCCTTGTAGGGCAGGTGCTCCACAAAACCTTGATCCTGTAAGCGGCGCACTTTCTCGCTGGCTGACACGGTAGAGATACCCAATCGTTCAGCGAGGCCAGTCACCGGAACGACCTCGCGATCCGCCGTCAATTCGATCAGCGTTTTCAAATACATCTCGGTGTTTTCGCCGTAGACACTGTCAGCTGCCATTGCGCCCTCTCAATCTCTCATATTAGGGCTACCTAACATAGGTTGACCTAATATTAAGTGGGGATACAAAAACATGCATGTGACATGCGTCACACAAGAGCATGTGATTTGTCATTGCGTTCTATTTCAGATCGGTTTCTTGAGAGGAAACGCTGTACGCGGTGGAACGTCTACTGCGGTGGTTGGTCCAGGCTGACCGGCGTTGGGGCTGGCAGGACCTCAAAACCATCCCGACCGTTAAAGTGAACAACATTCACCTTGCCGGGCTGAAGCCAGAACTGTGCGCTGAAAGTGTGGCCGACGAAGTTGTACGTGATTTCATAGGGTCCGGCGGGAAGATCGCTGATGGCATAGTTCTCATTGTAGTAATCGTCCGGGTGGATTGTGTCTTCGCGCGCGTAGGTCCAAACATTCACGCGTCGATCGGTGTCGAGCGATCGGATCTGGATCATGACCTCTGGCAGCAAGCGACCCCAGGAATCCTCAATCCTTCCAACAAGCACCGCCCAGCCTTCCGGTGGCACGATCCACAGTTCGGGATTGCGGGTGCTGAAGTAGCGGTTTTCACCCAGCCGCACCTCAAAATGAAGGTGGGGTCCACTCGCGTCCCCGGTCTCGCCAACCTGACCAATCACCTCACCACTCTCAACACGCTGTCCACGCCAGACATAGACCTCACTCATGTGAGCATACACGGTGTACAGCGGCTGGCCGTCGTAACCAAAGTCGTGTTTGATTGCCACAGAGAGACCATAAGGATCGGTCTCATCCTCGACCCCACGGTAGAGACCGTAGCCAGACCAAACCACCTCACCGGGCCCGGCTGCATGCACCGGAGCGTAGCGCGAGGCGGACATATCAATACCGGTATGCAGATCTTCCTCTCCCAGAAGCGTGCTCCCATAGCGGTATTGTGGATTGGGCCAATTGACTTCATCGGACGCGATCGGACGACTGAAATAGAAGTGATCTTGGGGTTGGAGCGCCCAGGGCACCGGGTATGGCGGCGGGCGCCAGCCCAGATCCGGTTCTGGAATTGTGGTCGGGAACGTGACTGGCTGTGGAGCAGCGGGGACGGCCGCTTCCAGGCGGGCGCTGCGTTCAGCCGATTCGTTAAGCAGCGCTTCATTTTCGTTGGGCACTGCAGTGGGTGTAACGGCTGTAAAAGCGGATAGTTCGACGGCGGGTTCGCCCACCGGGGGCGCACAGGCAGCCACAAACAAAGTAAGTATGGCAAGCGTCAAAAACCGTCTTTCAATCCGTTTAGACCGCAAATCTTTCACTCCATGTCCTCTCAAGAGGCAGGTTTATCTTCATCGATCGGCTTCAAAGCGCCAATAGGAATCCGGCACCATCATTGCGTATTCACCTATTTAATGTGCAAGAAGGATGCCGTCGAGTGCCGCCAGCGAATCTCTTGACCGTCACTCGCGCGGCTGATAATATCTCCATTTGGAGTGAGCATGAACACATGGATCCAACCCACAATCGACAGGTTTCCGCGCCGGCAAACCGTAGCCCTCATCGCCTTGCTGTTCCTCGCTGTGATGCTGCTCTCTGCATGTGCTCAGAGCAGCGAGCCAGCCCAATCCGTCGAACAAAACCCGACGGCAGAAAGCAACCCGGATGTGCGCACGGAACCAACTTTGGATCCCAGTCTGCTGCCCGAATTCGAGGCGCTTCAACCCGCTGCCGGCGTGCAGCGCAGCCTCGACATGCACACAATTATCCCCGATCGCCCACGCATGGATATCATCAAGTACCTCGTACAGCGCGGCGATACACTCTTC
>JASFLN010000044.1:0-8966 GCA_050118075.1 Anaerolineales bacterium | reverse complement strand
TTGAAGCGAATGGCTATATGGTCATCAGCGCACATGGAGGGCGAGTCAACCGGGACGATATAAACAACATGGCCCGCTTCCTCCGCAAAGTAGAAAATCGTCTTGAAAAGCTGGCGAAAAGCGATGAACACGCCGCAGCTGCAGCGGAATTTGCCGAGGAACTCATTGAGGATTTTAAAGTCTTAAGCCAGAATGAGGAGTCAGCGCTCCTGCGACTGCAAACAGGTTTATTGGATCTAAACGAGCTATTGCAAGATTAATTCCCCCTTTACGGATAGTCAGCTCTTATCAACCTTATCGAAGAAGCAGGTCATCATGCCGCAAGATGCGCTAGTTGAGGTTTTACGGGGAAAACAGATCGAATCCTGTCATCACGTATCGTTTGCGATTGTGGATGCTATGGGAGAATTGGTCGCTTCTTGGGGTGATCCTGAACTCGTGACGTTCATGCGATCGAGTGCAAAACCGTTTCAGGCAATTGCCTGCATAGAGGGCGGTGCGGCAGATCACTTTCGTTTCGATTCTCGCGATCTGGCGTTAGTCTGTGCTTCGCACTCCGGCACAGAAATGCATGTCGAGTCAGTTTGTCGATTACTGGAAAAAATTGGCCTCTCGGAAGATGCACTGCAGTGTGGTGTTCACGTCCCCTACGACGAGGGGACGTTTGAGAATTTGCTGAGATCCGGAGGTGTCTTGGAGCCCATTCGGAACAACTGCTCTGGCAAACACGCGGGCATGCTGGCCCTGGCAAAGCACCTGGATGCAAAGCTTGATTCTTATCTGGAGCCGGCACACCCTGTCCAGCACCGCATCCTGGAGACCCTGGCGGAAATGACAGGCGTTGCGGCTGATTCGATTGTGGTTGGTGTGGATGGCTGCTCCGCACCGACTTTTGCGGTTCCGCTTTACGCAGCCGCGCGAGGATACGCACGCCTTGTAGACCGGGTGGGTTTTGAGGATAGACGTGTGGAGGCATGCAGTCGAATCGTGCAAGCGATGACAGAGCATCCAGAATTGGTCGCAGGTCCAGGGCGATTTGATACGTTGTTTATGCAGGCGGTTAACGGACGCATGGTCAGTAAATCGGGGGCTGAAGGATTTCAGTCTATTGGAATTCCAGGGGACGGCATCAAGGATGGGTCACCTCCGTTAGGGATCGCAATCAAGGTTCACGATGGGGATCATCCATCGCATCGCGCGGCCGCGCTAACCGCAATCGAGATTGTCGATCGGCTGGGTGGTTTTTGGGAGGGGGAGAAGTCACAACTAGCTGATTTTGATACCCGAGAGACGTTCAACTTGCGTGGGATCACTGTGGGCGAAATCCGTATCAGCCCATCTTTTAGGCGTGAATTTAAGCAAAAAAATGAATGGTTATGAAGGCCTGAAGGCGCACTCGAAGAAGCTTGTAGGTCTCGATCTGAGCCCCGGTCAGTTAGAGGCGTTTGAGACCTACCGTCGTGAACTGTTGGAATGGAACGAGCGCCACAATCTGACCGCCATCACTGATCCTGAAGAAGTCGAGATCAAGCATATTCTGGATTCGCTCTCCTGCCTGCAAGTCGCGCAATTTCTGGCAGATGAAAGGGTTGTTGATGTGGGGACGGGAGCTGGTTTGCCCGGTCTGCCGTTGAAAATTGTTTGCCCGTCCATCCACTTGACACTGGTTGAGTCCATCCGTAAGAAGGTTGATTTCTGCGAACATGTTATTTCGCGATTGGGATTGAGTGGAGTTGAGGTCATCCACGGCCGCGCAGAGACCTTAGGTCAGGATGAGCTGCACCGGGGGGCTTATGACTGGGCACTGGCCCGTGCTGTGGCTATCGCACCGGTGCTGCTTGAATACCTGCTGCCGCTTTTAAAACTTCATGGTCGTGCCATTCTACAGAAGGGCACGACAGGTCCTCAAGAAATCCAATCTGCCACCCAAGCGCTGGCGGTATTGGGGGGCGAAGTACTTCAAATGGCACCGGTGGAACTGCCAAAAGTCACGGAAACCCGCTATTTGATTCTGGTGCGAAAATGCGCTGCCACACCTGGAAAATACCCTCGCCGACCTGGAATGCCAGCGAAAAGACCGCTGGAGTAATGGGATACAGGCTGCGTTACGCGATGCGGTTGGTGTAAGGAGTAAGTTCACCCCCGGCAACTTTCCAGATCGTAGCGGCGCGTAAAAAGCGCTGCAAGAACATGTCTGGATCAGCCGCGGTCAGAAGTGACTGGGGCGCGGCTTTCAAGCGTTCGAGCAGGTCGCTGCGCCGTTCAACATCCAACTCGGCCAGAACCTCATCCAGGAGCAGCACAGGCCACTCGCCAGTGTGATCCTTCAACCATTGGATTTCAGCCAGCTTCAACGCTAATAAGGCAGTGCGGTTCTGCCCGCGCGATCCATAGGTTCCCAGGTCGACACCGTTTACACAGAACTGGAAATCATCACGGTGTGGCCCTAATACGGAAACGCCGCGCTGGATCTCATGTTGGCGTATCTGTTCTAAGCGTTCTGCCATACCATCATTCAATGACTTCTGCTCGTATGCAGACCGGCTGTCGCTGGTTCCCAAGTCCATAGGCAGTTGATCTGAGCCATCAGCCAGGGGGTCGTACTTGGGCATATAGAGCAGTTGTAGCGCTTCTTTTTGACGCGATAATTCTGCATGCACCTGCGAAGCGATGGCATCTAAATCTGCAAGTGCAGCGGCTCTTTTAGCCATGATCAGTGAACCGTGCTCACAGAGGCGCTGATCCCAGAAGTCGAGCTGCCGTGGTTGGCCTTTGTGTTCCCGCAGTTGCTTGAGCAGCGCGTTGCGCTGCGAAATTACCTTGCGGTATTCGGTCAACGCGTGGGCGTATGCAGAATCGGCTTGGGATAAACTCGAATCGAGAAAATGCCTACGGTTGCCCGGAGAGCCTTCCACGACATCGATATCACGTGGTAGGAAGAGCACCGCGTTAAACACTCCACCCAAGTCACTCACCCGTCGTTTCACACCATTAACGAGAATTTCTTTCCTGAGACGTTGATAGCTGCGGTCGCCTATTGTCTGTAGGGATAGACGAATCTCGATACTCTGCTCGCGCGAGTGGCTTTCTATTTGAGCCAAGATGCGGGCAAAAGGTGTTTCGTCTTGTAATGTGTCAAAATGGATGAGTTCGCGATCGTGGGTGGCTTGGACGCCGCTTGCTCCCGTGAGGTAATAAATGGCCTCCAGAATGGATGTCTTTCCCTGCGCGTTGGAGCCGACCAGAATGGTCGTCCCGGGCGTGAACTCCGCCTCGAGCCGGTCGAACATACGAAACTGTGTGAGTGAGAGGTGCTTGAGAAGCATGACCGCGCTGATTGTAGCACAGGCGATCCTGCACGACCTTGTGGTGATAATCCTGGTTCAGGAGGGAAAGCAAGAAAGCTTGCTTTTTAGACGGCGGGTAAATCTCCTTCGGCGGCCATCTCTTCTAGGCGCCATACTTCGGTGGCATGATCGATAAAGAGGACCCCGTTGAGATGATCGATTTCGTGCTGGAAGATGCGCGCTAAAAACCCCTTCGGTTTGAGTTTGAAATCGTTGCCGTGTCGGTCCTGCCCTTTAACCGTGACCCACTCATGGCGCTCGACTTCACCCATAAAACCGGGCAGCGAGAGACAGGCTTCGTTTCCAAGCACGGTCTCATTGGAAGTGCGCACAATCTCAGGATTCACAACCGCGTAGAGTTTCGGGGTTTTGGGCGGTGCTTCAGGATCCTCGGGGGGATCCGCATACTCAACAACGATGACCCGTTGGCCTACATCGACCTGTGGGGCAGCCAATCCAACACCCGGGGCGGCTCGCATCGTTTCAATCATGTCATCAACCAACGTCTGCAAACCCGAACCAAAGGTGCGGACTTTTTGAGCGTTCCGGCGCAGCGTCGGATTAGGTGGGGTCACTATTTTTCGTACGGTCATACTTCAGCTTGCCTCATCCTTGTCCTCAGGGGACGAGTTCGTGTACTTGCCATGGTAAATATCAATTAATTCTACCATCTCGCGCTGGCGTTTCTTACGCTCGCGCTCGGCGCGGCGCTCGAGAAAGGCTTCTTGAGCATGAACGATGTCCTGTTGGACGGTCACCGGGTCGAAAACACCATCGAATGTAAATTGTGAGGTGCCTACATTGGCGATCACATCACCGAAATTAAGCACGATTCCAAGCAAACCTTTGCGATCAACTTCCGTGCCCAGGATATTTTCAAGCGGTGCGACTTTGCGTTCTTCCCGTGCAAGCGGCTTTTTATATACGTCTACGATCTGTTCGGCGGTAATCTGGTAGATGTCGTTCGCCCAATCGACATAACGATAGAGCCACCAAAGCCCCGCACCTGCGAATGAAATTAGCGCAAGGAACAGGAAGACTGGTAGATCCACCCAGCGTATCCAGCCGCCGAGGCGTGCCCCGAGCAAAACCACGATAGTCATCACCAAAGCAGAGGGTAGGAAGATCTCCCTCAATAGAACAGCCCAGTGCTTGCGGTAAGTGATCACACCATGTTCTTCAAAGCGGATCTGGAAGCCCCAATGATCCAATCCGGTCTGGATTTGCTCTTGTTCCTGGGGCTGCAGTTCCTCAACAGTGGAAAAATCCTGCTCTTCTTCGGACTCGAGGCGTTTTTCAAGTGCTGCGACAAGGCTCTCTCTGTCGGTCGCATCGAGCCTTGCCCGCATACGGCGCCAATTTTCTTCAATCATGGCCGCCAGAAGTGGAGGGTGGGCAGCGTTGTGGAAGGTGATCTTGCCAGTGTAGGTGCGGATGACGACATCACCAAAACCAAACATTCTGCCGGTCACGTCTGTGTTGACGGTGACCGAGAGCACGGTGTGGAGGGGAGCCTCTCTACGGCTGTCATAAATTCCTACAATCTTTTCCAGCCAAACGGCACGGCGGTTGGTCACAATGTAGTAGTCATTGCGCCAGTCGATCCACTGCCATAGACCGAAAAGTAAACCAGCCAATCCAAGTCCGGCTCCAACCCAGGATAGCGTTGAGCCGGTTCCAATGCCGCCAAAGAAGATCAAAACCAAAGCTGCGGATACCAACAGCGCCGGAACAGTCATCATCTGATAAAGAATGAAGCTGTGTTTACGTGTGAGTGCATGCACGACTTCGTCATCTCTCAGCCAGTCGAATTTCAAGCGACTGGCTAGTTCCTGGCTTTGAGCGAGGAACTGGAGCGAGGAGAGTACCGAGGCATGCTCTTTCATAAACGCGGTCAGTGTTTTTCGCTCCCAGCGAAGGATTTCGACGGGTGTTGTAGCCTTGATTGTGTGTGTCCTGGGTTGACGATATACCATCTCCCGCACACCCAGCAGATCTGAGACGCCCAATGCCCCTCTTTTTTGCTGCTGGCCCTGCTCATCAAGCTTCAGGATTTCAACCTCCCCGCGCAGCAGGATGGCCATACTGTCTGGACGTTCACCCTGTTTGATGATTGCATCGCCCGGGTTGTACGATTCTTGAGGTAGGCTTTGAGCTAGCTGGAGGCGCGTATCCAGGTCAAGCTCGCGCAGGATTGGGACTCTTGCGAGGATGTCGGCAACCTTCGAAATGCGCATAGCGGCTACATTGTAGCATGCAGCGGGCGCCAGGATAGTCCCCTATGCTATAATCGCGGCGCTCTGGACAAATATTTGTACAGGGGAGGATTCACCACGAGTCGCAAGAAATCACGCTCCCGAAGGGGGAAAAACAGCCGCTCAAAGCGGGCTGGTATTTTGAGCCGCTTTCAGCCTGGCGGGGGCTTTTTCTCCGCAATTTTTACTCCTGAACGTAGACAAGATCTGCTGGGCCTATTCTTAATAGCTCTTGGAGCTTTCACACTCATCAATCTGCTGCCTTCGCAGCAGGGCACCGTGGGCGGCGCATGGCTCAGTTTTCTGGAGAGACTTTTTGGCTGGGGTATGATCGTGATCCCGCTGGTCCTGCTGGTTGCAGGATTGCGCATCATCTTTCGCCGTTTAGAGGGACGCTTTCCCTCACTTGATCAAGAACAAATCGTTGGTTTGGTGCTGCTCTACTGGCTGGGATTGACCTTTTTGCACGCTTTGTTGGGTGCGACCACCTGGGTGTCGGGCCTCGCTTTCGCCCGCGACGGGTGGGGCGGCGGCCTGGTGGGTGCGTCGAGCTATGCTTTATTGGTTAGAGGGTTGGGTTTTGCGGGTAGCGCTGTCGTTTTGATCGCCTGGACGCTGATCGCAGTCACCTTCACTGCCGGCATCTCCGTACCTGAGCTGATCACGCTATTGATGCAGGGCTGGGATTGGGTGAAGGATCAATTCACGCGGGTGCCTGTTAACCAAACCACACAGCGCCGGCAGACGTTCCATCCAGGCGAAACCCACCAACGATCGGGAGCAGAGGCTGCTGCGTCAGAGATGCAGGAAGTAAGAACAGGCGCAGTTCAAGAAACAGCACCAGAAACTGCCTCTGAGCCAGAGCCTGTTGAGTGGGTGCTTCCAGAGATAGATCAAATTCTAAAGCGCGGCGCAGTACAGCGCGCCGATGCGGCATTCGACCGGGAACGGGCTAAATTAATCGAGGAGACGCTGGTCTCGTTTGGCGCTCCCGCCAAGGTGGTCGAGATCAACCGGGGGCCAGTGATCACGCAATTCGGTGTCGAACCGAGCTTTGTTGAAGGCCGCGGTGGACGACGCACCAAGGTCAAGGTCAGCAAAATTTCTGCTTTAGCAGATGATCTGGCGCTTGCCCTGGCAGCGCCTTCCATCCGTATAGAGGCACCGGTGCCGGGAAAAGGGTTCATCGGGATTGAAGTGCCCAACACTGAAGTGACGATGGTCGCGCTGAGGGATGTAATGGAATCACAGGCTTTTGGCCGGTATTCATCCAACCTGCGATTGGGTTTAGGTAAAGATGTGTCCGGCAACCCCATTGCGGCTGACCTGGGCACGATGCCGCATCTGCTGATCGCCGGAACGACAGGATCGGGTAAATCTGTTTGTGTGAACGCGATCGTATCCTGCCTGCTGCTTCAGAACACACCCGATGATCTGCAATTTGTGATGGTGGATCCCAAGCGGGTCGAATTGACCTACTTCAACGGCATCCCGCACTTACTCGCCCCTGTCGTGGTCGAGCTCGAGCGCGTAGTACCGGCGCTGCAATGGGTGGCAAGGGAGATGGACAGTCGCTACCAGCAGTTTGCAGAAGAAGGCCTGCGCAACATTGATGATTACAACCGCCGCATGAAACAGAGCGGACGGAAGAAGATGCACTACATTGTGGTGGTTATCGATGAGTTAGCTGATTTAATGATGCTCTCCCCACATGAGACCGAGCAGGTCATTACGCGCCTTGCGCAGTTGGCCAGGGCTACCGGTATCCATCTGGTGATTGCTACCCAGCGCCCATCTGTCGATGTGGTGACGGGATTGATTAAAGCCAACTTCCCGGCAAGGATCGCCTTCGCGGTCGCCTCAGGGATCGACAGTCGGGTTATTCTGGATCAACCCGGTGCAGAAAGACTGCTCGGTCGTGGGGATATGCTTTTTCAGGCGCCGGATGCACCGGCACCGATCCGCATGCAGGGAGCCTACGTCTCGGAGGGCGAGCTGTCGCGCTTGATTCGTTATTGGAAACTCGCCGGGGTTGAATTGGGCGAGGAAGATGCACAATCGCCCACAAGCCCAGCGGACCCGATTCCCAACGGTGCAGATTTGGAACAAGGATCCTTGTGGGAAGAGGTCGCTGCGCAAGAAGAACTCGACCCCATTTTTAATGAGGCCGTGCAGGTCGTACGCGAAGCACATAAAGCATCGATTTCAATGCTTCAGCGCCGGCTGCGCATTGGTTATACTCGGGCTGCCAGGATCGTGGACCAGATGGAAGCGATGGGGATCATCGGCCCGGCTCAAAGCGGTTCGCAGCCGCGTGAGGTTCTGGATTACGGGGATGATCTCAATTTCAGTGATGAAATGTGATCTTTTTAGGGTCTCTCAACACGAATAATTATGTAAGAAATCAGATGGGGAAAGTTATTGTGTGTCATTCTTTCCCGTGCTATGATGTCGAAGGTATGTCCCATTACGTAATTTTTGATTGCGTGAAAGGAGGGATGTATCTGGTAGAATCGGTCCGAAGCTTCATATCCTAACTAGAACTGGAGGAGTTCAAATATGAAGAAGAAGATTTTCGCCCTGCTGACACTGCTCGTGCTTGCGTCCATGGTATTGGCCGCGTGTGCGACTCCCACTGAGGAGCCAGCACCTGCCGAGCCAGCAGAACCGGCTGAAGAAGAACCCATGGAGGAGCCGGCAGAAGAAGAACCCATGGAAGAAGCGGCCGTCAAGGTTTGTCAGGTGACTGACACAGGCGGTATTGACGACAAGTCGTTCAACGCCACAGCCTGGAAGGGTGTCACCGATGCCATGGATATGTTAGGCATCGAGGGCAAATACCTCGAGTCCCAGCAGCAGACGGACTACGAGCGCAACATCAACGCCTTCATCGAAGAGGGCTGTGACTTGATCATCACGGTTGGCTTCCTGCTTGGTGATGCAACTGCAGCCGCCGCAGAAGCGAACCCCGATCAGATGTTCTCTATCGTCGACTTCGCCTATGACCCGGCGTATGGTAATGTCGTCGGGCAGGTCTTCAACACGCAAGAGGCGGCCTTCTTGGCTGGCTATCTCTCGGCGGCTGTGAGTGAGACGGGCGTGATCGGCACGTTCGGCGGCATCCAAATCCCGACGGTTACCGTCTTCATGGATGGCTTTGTGCTTGGCGCTCGCTACTACAACGAAGTAAAGGGCACCGAGGTTGAAGTTCTCGGTTGGGATCCGGAAGAAGGAACCGGTCTCTTCACCGGTAACTTCGAGAGCCTTGAAGATGGCCGCAATCTGGGCGAATCGCTCATGGACGAGGGCGCGGACATCATCATGCCCGTCGCTGGTCCGGTTGGCCTTGGTACAGCTGCAGCTG
>JASFLN010000043.1:0-8985 GCA_050118075.1 Anaerolineales bacterium | reverse complement strand
TCGGTGGGACCGAGCCCGTGGTTCCCGCACCGACCATCCAACCGCCAGAGATTGAACCGCTTCCGCAGGTGGAAGGCGATCCGAGCCAGGGAGCGGTTGTCTTTGAACGCAATTGTGCGGCTTGTCACGGCGAACAGGCTGAGGGCGGTTTTGGATGGCCGTTGGCGAAAGCCTGGCCTGGAAATCAACCCGAGGTTTACATTAAGAGCGTCGTATCAGCGGGTATTGAGAATACTGTGATGCCGGCCTGGTCGAAGGATGTCGGCGGGCCGCTGGATGATGAGCAGATGAATGATGTCACGGCGTACGTCCTGTCATTGTCGCCAGTACAAACCGTGCCCACTGCCGTACCCGAGCCTGTCGAAGGCCCATTAGATGCGACCACAAGCCTGATTTTGATTGGCGTGCTCTTCGCTGCCTTTTTGATCGGTTTGATCTACTACTATCGTAAGGCATAAAGAATGCGTCGCAGTGCTCTTCTGCTCGTTTTGGTGATCCTGCTCGCCGTACTCGCTGTGGGGACGGTTGGTGCTCAGGATTCGGCCTCCATCGAATCCATCGAGGTCGCCCTCTGGCCTGAGTACGATCGGCCGGCGATACTCGGCCTGTACCTGATACGCCTGGAACCAGACACGGATTTTCCTGCGGTGGTGAGCCTGCCGCTTCCTGATGGAGTCAATGAACCCCACGTGGTCGCAGCCTGGTTCCCGGATGGACGCCTGGATGATAGTGTCGAGTGGCTGGTTGAATCTCAAGCTGGACAACAGGTGGTCACTGTCACGGTTGAAACCACTGGCGTGTGGCTTGAATTCTACGCACCTCTTGAGCGGCAGGACAGCGAGCGCATCTTCAATTTTCAATGGCCAGGCGGGCTTTCGGCAGGAGAATTTCGTTTCGAAGTCATGCACCCCGTGGGATCCAGTGAAGTGGTTATCCAACCTTCCGGTCAGACAGCCGATGACCAGGACGGGCTAACGTATACCCGCTTGGATCTTGGCCACCTGAACCCTGAGGACAAGCCGGAAGTTTCCTTGCGCTATTCCAAACCCGAATCGGCTCCTCAAACGCCGATCCAACCACCGGACATGTCCATGCCGCTGACGCTGCTGGAAGTGGCGTTGTGGCCGGAATTTGATCGTCAGGATGTACTGGTTATCTATCGAGTTCAATTGCCCCCAGAGACCCAACTTCCCGCGACGGTCATGCTGCCCATACCTGCCGAGGCAGGTGAGCCGCATGCTGTGGCGACGATTGGGGAAGATCGCAACCTGTACGTGGCCTCGTTTGATGTACAGCAAGCGGGTCCCTGGAGCTGGGTATCCGTTGAGAGCGACAGCTTACTGCTGCAGATTGAGTTTTATTCCGATTTGTCGATTGCGGGTAATCAGCGCGCATTTACATACTATTGGCCTGGCGGTGTCTCGATTGATTCGTTTCAATTTGAGGTACAAAGGCCGCCAAGCGCGTCAACTTTCAGACTTACTCCGGCCGGTGCAGCACAGGTTGCTCAGGATGGACTGACCTATACACGCGCCGCGCTTGGGCCTCAAGATGCTGCTGATCTGATCGAGGTGAGTTTTGCTTATGACAAGTCAGACGATGCCCTCTCGATCGACGCGGTTGCTCAACAGCCTACTCTTGAACGCCCGACAACGACCCAGGGCGGAACGCCAGACTTAACGGAGTTGCTGCCGTGGATCCTGGGTGGTTTCGGTTTACTTCTTGCTGGAATCGGACTGTTCATGCTGCTGCGCATGCGATCGGCCCGCACGTCAACCCGTGTACCACGCCGTCGGAAGCGCCGCTCATCGGATAAAGACAAACTCGAAAGCTCACCGATTTACTGTCATGTGTGCGGCAGCCAGGCCAGCGCCAGTGACCTATACTGCCGACGCTGTGGAGCGAAACTGCGCAATTAACACCCCCTTTATATGTGAAAAAGAGCACAAATACGGATATCCTTCCTGCTAGGGACTGATCTACGTCCATTCCTGTGATTGGGCAGGTTTGCTACACTCAGAATGGGTTATTAGACCCATGAGGAGTTGGGTGTGAGCGAATTCACTCTCGCGGTTATTTTCTTCGTATATGGCCTGGCCTTTTTCAGCATGGGTTTAGCTACCGCGATCGAAGCGGACCGTGCAGGTGACCGCCGCGTGCGGCGGGGTCTACTCGCGCTCTCTTCGTTTGGTCTGCTGCACGGTATCCACGAGTGGTACGACATGTTCGAGATCCTTGGGTTGATCCCGCTGAGCGGTGGTTTGCTCGATGCGGTCGTGTGGGTGCGGATCGTGCTCCTGGCGCTCTCGTTCGTCATCCTCGCTTCATTTGGCCTCATTTTTATCCCGGGTCGCAAGCTATTTCAAAAAGCGGAGCTTGTCATTCCGGCGGGGATGTTTGTGTTATGGCTGGTTTTGGTTGGGATCGCCGGACAGGTCTATCCGCAGGCATACCTGCCCTATCTTGGGGACGTGCTTGCACGCTACTTGCTGGCGATACCGGGGGCAGGCATGGCGGCAATTGGTCTTAGAAAGCAGTGTGTGGCATACCACGCGGAGAATCGCTTCGTTTTGGGCAAGAACTGCACGTATGCCGCATACGCATTCCTCGTATATGGTTTGATCGGTCAACTTTTCGTGCGCGAGACCGTGATTCCGCTATCAAAAATTCTCAGCCAGGATGTATTCCTGCAGTTGTTTGGATTCCCCATTCAGCTGCTGCGTGCCTTTTCGGCGGTGGCAATTGCGGTTTTTATCATCCGGCTGCTGCGCGCGTTTGAGAAAGAGATGCGCATGCAGATGGCGCAGCTGCAGCGGGCTCAGTTGGACGAATCCCAACGCAGGGAAGAACTTAGAGGCGAGTTGTTGAAGCGCGTCGTGGATGCCCAGGAAGCCGAGCGGCAGCGCATTGCCCGTGAGCTGCATGACGAAACCGGACAGGGCCTGACCGCAGTCGGTATGGGGTTACGTGGGTTGGCTGGGATGATGGACAAAGATAAGCAGCAAGCGCGCAGCACCCTGGCTCATCTTGAAGAGTTAGTCGACTATACGCTTAAGGAGATTCAGCACATCATCTCTGACTTGCGCCCATCCCACCTGGACGATCTGGGGCTTGCGGCTGCACTTCGCTGGTACGCCGGTGAGGTCAGAGAACGCTCGGGTCTGGATGTTCAGGTCCAGGTTGATGGTGAACCGCATGAGATCGGTACGGATGTGAAGATGACACTCTTTCGCATTGCCCAGGAGGCGCTCACAAACGTCATAAAGCACGCTGCCGCAGGGACAGCATGGTTGACGTTGGACTTTGGCGAGAATGACGTTTCTATCACGGTCGAGGACGACGGCTGTGGCTTCAATGTGGAGTGGATTAACCTGCCCACACAGGAAACCTGGGGGCTGATCGGCATGCAAGAGCGTGCGACGCTGCTCGGGGGCAAATTCATGCTGGATTCAGAGTTGGATGTCGGGACGAAAATCAAAGTTGTGATCCCCTATAGCGGATCGAGGGAAGACGATGAAAAAAACTAAATTATTGCTTGTAGATGATCATACCGTCATCCGCTCTGGACTGCGGATGCTCTTGGACAATGAGGAAGACGTGGAGATCATCGCTGAAGCCGGGACTGCGGAAGAGGCGCTTAAAAAAGCCGTTGAGCACGAGCCGGATGTGGTCGTGATGGACATCGGTCTGCCCGACGCCTCCGGGATCGAGGTCGCGGCGAGGATTAAAGAGCGTTTGCCAAAGATTGCCATCGTCGCCCTGACGATCCATGAGGACGAGGAATATTTTTTCAAGATGCTTGAAGCGGGTGCCAGCGGCTACGTGCCCAAGCGGGCTGCACCGGAGGAATTGCTCAAAGCGATCCGTATCGCTGCTTCAGGTCAGGTCTATCTGTATCCATCCCTTGCGGATCTGCTGGTGAAAGACTATCTGAGCCAGGACGAAGAGGAGCGTGCCACGCGCAACATGGACGGGCTCACGCCGCGTGAGCAAGAAGTGCTTACCCACCTAGCTGAGGGGATGAACAACCCGGATATCGGTGACCTGCTGGGGATCAGCCCTAAAACGGTGGCGCGCCACCGCGAGAACATCATGCGCAAGTTAAATTTGCATTCACGCACTGAACTGGTGAAGTACGCCATCCGTAAGGGGATCATCAAACCTTAGTCGTACTCTTTCGTCGCACACAAATACTGTGAAATGAAAAAGACGCATCGGTAGCTGCCGATGCGTCTTTGCATCTCAACGAATTAATCTAGTCAGGCACGCTGCTATCCGCTACCCGTTTGTCTGGCGCCTGCGCTCCATGATGATCAGGCCCCAGATCACGACCATGCCCACAACCATGCCGACCACTTCAGGCCAGCGGGCGGAGCCTTCCAGCGCCAGTGCTCCCCAGTTGATCCCGGCCAGAGACTGGATCCAGGAAGCCATGTAGTCGTCCAGGAGCGCGACGACCAACAACGATAGTGCCACTGCGGGAATGGCTACTGCAGCGTACCAGCGTAGAACGGCGAGTCCTACCTTGCCTTGTTTCATAGCGACCCTCCTATGCATACCTACGATGTGTTTCAGGTCTACATTAAGCATAGATGCTAGGACCTTCAGGGTCTATAGGACGAGGACCGTATTTTTGATATGTGTGATTCGACCCATTCCTGTCTGTTTTGGGGGTTTAGAGAGCGAATCAGGCTGTGCGGTTGGGCGACGCGATCGAACTTAGTTATCCGTCAAGGGCGAATTTTTCCCGTGATGTCTCCATCCAGGTCTTTAATGCTGTCATATAGAAGCTGAAGTAAAAACCTTGGGTTATGGGCATAGCGACCTTTATCTTGAAGGACATAATGGTAGTTATACGCGGCCTCAAAGAGCCTGGGAGTCCAGGATGTGTAGCGATTGCGGCTGATGGTTTCGTCGTCATCCGCCGTGCCGTTGGCGTTTGAGTCCTCGAAAAAATAAGGCGGGGTGCTGTCTTGGTAAGCGATTAGGGGCAGGTCCTGGTCCGACGCATAATTCTGCATCGCGGAGTACACGTCGGAAAGTTGAGTGACGATCTCGCCCCGCATACCTTCTGAGGTGTCCCCATCGCCGTCAAAGTCAAGCAGTGAACTGCCGATGGAATACAAATCATGAGGAGCAGCAAGGTCATGGCAGTCGGCACAGCGTTCGACGTGCACAACCAGCGTATGCGCATCGTGGCAACTGGCGCAATTATTTTCCGTGTCTGGGTGGGCGAAGCGACCGATGTAGGTTTTATCGGCATATTGGTAACCCGCTCGTGCTTCACCACCAAAGATGGTATCGCCAATGGGTAACGGATGGAGGTCGTCGATCTCCAGACTACGGTTGACGAGATCCGGCGGCTCCCCAGAGAGCATCTCCTGGATGGATATACTGAGTTCAGCCGATTGATGACAGCCTAGACAAGGGCTGATCTCTTCATCAGGCTGGCTTGAGTTCGTCTCGGGGGAGAAAGAGATGGGCAGGGTCCGGATGGTGCTCCCGGTAGTCGGGGTGTTGTGGCATGTCGTGCATAGCAAGCCGTTGCTCGTCGGTTGAGGTGCTGGTTCGCTACCCTGAATGAGGAAAGGAAGCCCGGTTGCAGAATGGCATCGACTGCAGTCGGCAGGAACCTGTTCGCTCTGATCCCATTGGCGATAGGCGAGTTTTGAGCCAGCGAAGTGTCCTGCGTCGATCCGTTCCCCTGCAATAAGCTTGACCGGGCTTTCGAGAACTTCGTTGAGGTTTTCGATCGAGTCCCAGAGGAGTTGAATGGCATATTTGCCACCATGTGCATACGCTCCTGCGTCGCTCTGGATCAAGTGATAATTGAAGGCTGCTTTGAGCAGTCTGGGAGTCCAGAACTGGAACCGGTTGTCGAGTCGAGCCTCATCCAGGGAGATTTTTCCATCCGAGTTTTCATCGACGAAGAAGTGAGGGCTGTGGGCTGGTTGATAACCAAGTGCTGTATCACTAATCTGAAGAGTGTACGTCTGCATTGCCGTGAGCAGTTTCGACTTTAAACCCACGATCTCATCGAAGATACCCTCGTCGAGGTTTTTGTCACCATCGTAGTCGATCTGTGAACCAATCGTGCGCAGTTGATGCAGATCGTTGACAGTTTGCACACCCTGATGGCACTCCGTACACTGCTCCAGCTTGAGCTTCAAGTTGTGCGGGTCATGACAATCCTGACAGGCTTGATAGCCTTCGACGTGCATGAAAGCAGAGTCATATTGCTTTGAATCGTATTCGTAGGCTACTTGGGCTTGATTGCCGTAACGCAGAGCGGTGACCGCGCCGGCGTGGATGTCGATAAATTCAAGCTCTTCATCGATGGCGTCTTCTTCATCATTCCCCCTCGCGAAGAGCGCGTCGAGATCGTTTTGGGCAACCCGAGCCTGATGGCACAGGATGCAGCGAGCTTGTGCACCCAGATCATCAAGTGTTTGTCCGGAGGGAAGGGAGACGCTGCTCATGCGAAGCGTGGCTTCGTTGTGGCAGGTGACACAATCAATGACCGAGCCCACCGGCGCAGGTTGATCCACGATGTCAGGAACGGTTTCGTCGACGCCGAGATAATCGAGGTATCCGCTGCCGCTGTGACATTTCGCACACTCGACCGGAATCTCCGGAGGATCCTCAGCATCCCAGTGACGGAAGGTAGGCGCGTTTTCGTCAGCATGTTCCGAAGCCAACCATTGAGCCTGAAATGGGATCGGAAGAGGGGTGGCTTCCGGGGTCAGCGTAACCACAACGGTCTTAACGATTGTGATCGGGGTGGGGGTTTCTTCGCTCACGCAGGCTGTCAAAGCCAGTGCAAAACCTATCCAGAGGCAAGCGAAATGTCCTTTTCGAGTCATGCTGGAGCTAATCTCCGTAACTTCACTGTTTAATTAGGAGAAGGGGTTCTATTTGGGTTGTGGATCCTTCTCATGTTGCCCCCTCCATATGCATGCAAACAAAAGCAGACCTTTGGAGTGGCAGGTGTGAATTGTATTGTGCTTCGAGTGACGGAACAAGGAGTGTCGGGTGGCTCATCCATAGAACCCCGGCAGGGCTGTGCGGCGAGCGATCAAAAGCAACAGGGCTGCTCTCAGAGCAGCCCTGTTGTTCAGGTCTTGACTTTGGTGAAGTGAGTTTACTGACCTAGCGCTTCCAGACTGGCTTCAAGCAACGCTCTTGTGTAGGCTGGATTGTGCACGCCGAGGCTCTTGTCCTCGTGCGCGATGTAGATCCAGTTCCACAGTGCAGCTGCTTCACCTTCCGGAACAGAGGTGACAGCTGGGTGACCCTCGTCATCGAGCCAGCCCTTGGAGATCAAGGCTTCCTCGAGCTCGTCGAGCAGTTCTTGAACTTCAGTTTGGGTGCCGTTGATGTCGAAGCTCTCGGCGCCTGAGTGGCAGTCCTGGCAGGACTCAAGGTTCGCCTCGAAGCTGTGGTTCGACAAGTGGCAGCTGACGCAGGTGTCCTCGATCATCTCGTAATGCGCGCTGGGGCTGCCTTCCACCTCACCGGCACCGGCCAGACCGAGCAGCATGGCGCTCTGCGGGCCGTGGTGCGGACCCCAGTGTGTGCTGGTAACTTCGATCTGGCCATCAACCGCTTCATCAATCTGACGACGTGGCTGGTGGCAGGTAGCGCACAGGTTGCCCTTACCGCCGTCGAAGGTTTCTCCTTCGAATGCGTAAAGCTCAACGGGATCAGTGGTCTCGAGCGCCCAGTCCTCACCGGTGTAGCTGGTGTGGATCGCGTGGCAGGTGCGGCAGTCCTGGCGAGTGGGTTCCGGATCACCGGATTCAACCGAGCCAGGGTTCAAGCCGGCTGCGACCATCTCGCTGAACGCGCTGCCGGAGTGGCAGCCGGCGCAGCTTGCGCTTGTGCCACGGACATAGGATTCATTCATGCCGTGGTTTGATTCTTCCCAGGCGACGACCTTGCTGGTGATGAGATCTGTGTCGTTATGGCAAGTGGTGCAGGATAGATCGGAAGCAGCAGGTGGTTCTCCAGGAGGACCTTGTGGACCTTCGGGTCCTGGAGGGCCTGCTGGCCCGGGGGCACCCTGCTCGCCGGCTGGACCTGCGCAGGCGGCCAGCACAAGGGCTAGCAGCGCCAGCAGGAATAAGCCGAGCAGTTTTCTTGATGTCATTGATGCATTCTCCTCAAAATGTATTCTGTGCTTATTCGTTCAAACAACCCGTTCAGTTTCTCTTAGGGAAGCGCCTCCTTTCCATCGGTAGACCTGATATTGGTCTGAGGCCGATGGAGTTGAGTGCTCTCGAGCGGCATTCAACCCGTGACCCAGACCAGATATAGACGTGGCCTGTAAACAGCACGCCTTTTGAGCAAGCCTTGCGGCTCGCTCATTAATATGCCGTTAATCTTCCTTTATAACCCCATCTTTACGTTAGTGAGCGATATCATATACCAATGTGATGAATGTAACAAATACCCCAAAGAGATTTGGGTTATTAGACCCATTTATTATGGACTTGGCTAACCTGACCGGTCGGATCCAAATGTTATTTTGGCGCGCCGGCTTCGATCCAATCGATGATGATCTGTACCTGGCTCTCGGGCAGCAAGCCACCGGGGGGCATAATGCCTCCGATGGTTTGCGTGCCGAGCATCTTCTGGACGAGAAGTGAGTTGTCCGCATCTCCGGGGATGATCACCGGCGCGTGGTCCCCGCTTTCAAGTGCCGCTTCATACGTGCTTGCATCCCAACCGCCAAGCGAACCGTGGCAGGCGGTGCAGGAGTCTTCAAAAATGGGAAGCACACTGTCGGTGAATGTCAACGGGCCGGAAGGCTCTTTTTCAGGCGACTCGGGCAGGTTTCGAATCACATCCACAAGTTCCCAGATCTGATCGGAAGTCAGAACCTCGCCCCAGGCGATCATCGGCGTCGCCGGGTGACCAAGGCTGACGGAATCGAAGATCTCCTGATCCGTGTTGCTGAGTTGGAAGCTCGTGGCGCGCAACGCC
>JASFLN010000042.1:0-9047 GCA_050118075.1 Anaerolineales bacterium | reverse complement strand
GCTTGGTGAAACAAGGCAGTCGTACAATGCGAACAGAACAGAAGTCTGAGATGGATGATGAATTCCTTACATGATTCGGTTGCATTTGTCACCGGAGCGGGACGTGGAGTCGGCAGGGCGATTGCGATATTGCTTGCACGGCAAGGGGTTAAAGTGGCGCTCCAAGATATCACGCCGGACAACCTTGCAGAGACATTGCGTATGATCCGCTCAGACGACTTTGAAGCCCTTGAGTTAGTCGGGGATATGTCCAAGAAAATGCAGGTCCAGAGCATGATCGAGCAGACGCGCGAAGCGCTGGGCGAAATCAACCTGCTGGTCAATCAATGGTCCGTGGCGCCTGAAGCCAGTTTGTTGGCGATTGACGAATGGGATTGGGATCGCACTTTGGGTATCAATTTGAAGGGGTATTTCCTGGCGATACAGTCTATAGGACGTATCATGAGCGATCAAAAGCAGGGTGCGATCCTCAATGTAGTTGTACCACCCACCCGATTCCAGCAATCGAAGAACTACCCGGCTTATGAAGTCAGTGTGGCCGGCGTGCGTGAGCTTACACGTCAAGCGGCACGGGAATTGACGCCCATGGGGGTTCAGGTCCTCACGGTGCAGGCGGAGCGCAAAGGATCTATGCATCAGGCTGCGGACGAGGATAGTTCTGAGGATGCACTGGCCTGGTGGCAGCTCGATCCATCAGTCTTCGCGTCCATGGTGGTGGAGATTTGCTCCAGGTCAAACCAGTATCCATCGGGGCGCCTGCTGGTTGTGAGACAGGATCGTTCGGTATATGAACAAAAGATCACCTGAAGCCGGAAGAAGAAATAGAGGAGCGACGGCATGACATACCGTGATTTGCAGGTTGAAGTGCAAGGTGAAGTTGGCCTGATCCGTATTGATCGACCGAAAGCGTTAAATGCGCTCAACAGCAATGTGATGGAGGAGCTCCATGAAGCGCTTCAATCTTTTGACGCAGATCCACAGGTTGGCGCGATCGTGATTACCGGGAACGAGCGTGCTTTCGCGGCTGGAGCAGATATCAAACAGATGGTCGAGGCTAGCGCGGTTGAGATGCTTGAAAATGACCCCATTGGATTGTGGGATCATGTACAAGAGGTGACCAAACCGGTGATCGCGGCTGTATCAGGTTGGTGTCTGGGTGGCGGAAATGAGTTGGCCATGGCATGTGACATGATTGTGGCCTCGGAGACGGCGGTGTTTGGTCAGCCAGAGATCAACCTAGGTGTGATACCCGGTGCAGGTGGAACCCAGCGACTGACGCGCGTAGTAGGCAAAGCGGTGGCGATGGAAATGGTGCTAAACGACCGCCACCTGACCGCCGAAGAAGCGCTGCAAATGGGCTTGATCAATAGGGTGGTACCTGTTGAGCTCTACCTGGAGGAAGCGCTAAAACTTGCAAGTGAAATTGCGGCGCATGCCCCGATCGCAGTCCGCATGGCGAAGGAAATGGTCGTGCGTGCACATGAGACACTTTTATCCGACGGGATCGCGGAGGAACGACGGAATTTTTACTTTCTGTTCAGCACAGCGGATCAAAAGGAAGGCATGCAGGCGTTTATGGAAAAACGAGATGCGGAGTGGAAAGGCGAATAATCTGGACTTGGATCGGTCCGGGCAGCGCGCATAGGGTCGTTCCGGGTGGTGGATGTAGGTGATGATCGGTTATCGAGACCTCGTTCAGGCGTATAAAGAGCTCGAATTGGACACGCACAGTCGCGTGATCGTGCACATCTCGCTCCAATCACTCGGTGAGGTTCAGGGCGGAGCTGAATCGGTCATCGCAGCCCTGAACTCGCTAGTCGAGACGCTTGTTATGCCCGCATTTACCCGGCGCACGATGGTGATCCCCCCCTTGGGTCCATCGAACAACGCGCTGGAGTATGATGCGGATATCAAATCCAACTATGATGCCGAAGTCTTTGACCCTCAAATGGCGGTGGATGAGGATTTAGGTCCTGCCCCGGAAATTTTCCGGAAGCTGCCTGAGGTCGTACGCTCACAGCACCCCATCCTTTCATTCAGCGCACGGAATGCCAACGAAGCGCTCAACATCCAAACCCGTGATCATCCGTTCGCCCCTATACAGTGGCTGGCGGAATATGATGCCGATGTACTGCTTATCGGCTCAGACCATCGCAGCAATATAAGCCTGCATTGGGCGGAACAGCTGGCCGGGAGGAAAACCTTTGTGCGTTGGGCACTGACGCGGGCTGGTGTTGTTGAGTGTACGAATATGCCGGGATGCTCAGAAGGCTTCAATATGATTGTAGGCAAGCTGCAGGGTGTTGTCAGGCGTGTCAACCTGGGTGGGGGAAGGGTTGAAGCTGTAGCGCTGCGCGATCTGCTGCACATCGCGACGAATTGGATCCGGGAAGATCCACGCGCATTACTGTGTGAACGGGCGGGTTGCCCCCATTGTGCAGCCGTGCGTACAAGCCTGAGGGAAACCCAGGATTAAGGGCAACAAGGCCAAGGGGGAATCAAAAGTATTCCAAAGGACCTGTCAATGCGCACCATTTATTTTGAAAAAGAAATTCCTAGAATCATGGCTGCAAAGCTGCTCCGGCCGCTATGGCCAGGTGTGGTCTGGAGTCGCGTATCACCGGTGTGCGTGGATGAACTGGAAGAGCCTGAGCTTCCCGGTGAGCGCTGGCTGCGGGTGCGTAATTTCCAATGTGGGATCTGCGCCACAGATCTCTCCCTGGTCAATGTGGAAGCGGACCCACGTGTTGCGCCAGCAGCGGAGCCCGGTATCCAGCGAATCTATCTTGGACACGAAGCGGTTGGTGAGGTGACGGAGGTCGCGCCAGGCGTGAGCCGTTTCAAGGTCGGGGATAGGGTCGTCATCGAAGCTCGCCCGGTCGGTAGTCCAAATTGCCACACCCAGGAAATCGATCCACCGTGCAGGCACTGTGCCTCCGGGCAGAGCCGGTTGTGCGAGAACGCTTCGCTGGGGCGAGGACCAGTGGGAGTTGGTTCTGGGTGGAGTAACACCTATACAGCCCACGAGAGTGAACTCTGGCCGGTACCCGGATCGTTGACTCTTGACCAGGCTGCCTTGATCGAACCGATGGCGGTCAGCCTGCACGCGGTCCTGCGGGCGATGCCAGAAGCAGGGGACAAAGTGTTGGTAATCGGTGCTGGAAACATCGGTCTATTGACATTGCAAGCGCTGCGTGCCGTTGCAGGTTCCATTCACATCACGGTGCTGGCACGCTATCCACAGCAGGAGCAGGCAGCCCGACGGTTTGGTGCAGATGTTGTGCTTGCCGAGGGCGATTTATACAGTCAATTGGCTGAGATCACCGCTGCGAATTATTATCAGGCACCAATGAATCGAGGCCTGCTGTTGGGTGGTTTCGATGTAGTCTATGACAGCGTGGGTAAGCAGCAAACGATCACGGATGCGCTGCGATGGGCGCGTGCCGGTGGAAAAGTCGTGCTGGTCGGCAGCACACTCAAACCGCTGAACGTGGATTTAACCCCTGTGTTCTACCAGGAGGTCGATCTGATTGGGTCGTTAACTTTTGGAATCGAATCCTGGAATGGTCGCAAGGTTCACACGTTTGATCTGGTGATTGAAATGCTCGAGGAAGGTTTACTAAGTGACGCAGGCATGATTACGCATCGCTTTCCCTTTGACCAATATCGTCAGGCCATTCACACTGCAACGCACAAATCCAGCGGTGCGATCAAAGTTATGCTCACCTTTGGTAACCAGCACTAACGCGCAGGCTTCATGCAGCCTACCTTCAAGCTAAGTTTATTTTTGTAATGTGATTGTAACCAGCGGGGACGGCCTGCTGTGCAAAGATGATTACAAAGTTTGCGTCACGTCTGTAGGATGAGGAATATGCGCGCATCGTCAGGGTTTGGGCAGCGTAAATCGACCTCACGGTGGAGGTTGCATGACGAGTAAACGCAGTGCGTTGGTATTGGGGGGCACAGGCTTTATCGGCGGGCATGTTGTGAAGAAGCTGATAGAGGCTGGGTGGGAGGTGCACGCCCTGCGTCGAAGGTCAGATTCGGTGGGTCATGTCGGCGAACTTGAAGTCCACTGGCATGATGGCGATTTGGATCAGCCCGTGACACTAGAGGCTCCATTTAGCCGAGTCGAGGTGCTCTTTCACGCAGCGGGCTATGTGCCTCAAAATAGCCGCGCTGTACCAGTAAAGATGGCACATTCTGTGCAGCAAACACGCAATGTATGTGAAGCTGCTCGCCGCGCCGGGATCAAGAGAATGGTGTACACATCGACGCTTACAACCATCGGAAAGCCACCACAGGATGTTGACCGGCTTGCGGATGAGCGCGATGTCTATACCCCCGGCACCGTATCAGAGTCGGCGTACTTTGAATGCAAATATGCCATGGAAAGCGAAGTGCTGCGTTATGCAGCTGACGGTCTGCCTGTGGTGATTGTTAACCCGACGTTTGTCCTCGGGCCAGCCGGTGGTGAAGGCACAATAGCGATGTTGATGAAATTGATCGCACGCGGCTGGGGGCGGGTGGGTATCGCTGTGGAGCAAAATGCAGTTGATGTGCGCGATGTCGCTGAAGGGCACTTGAGAGCCGCTGAACGCGGCCGACAGGCACAGCGCTACATATTGGGTGGAACGAATCAGCGAGTCGACACGTTAATGAGTCAAATTGCTGAGCGGTTGGGTGCACCGACACCGAAGGGTAATCTCTCGACAGGTTTGCTCCGCTTTATTGCCCGTGTGATGAATTTCGGTGCGCTGGGTGCATTGAGCAATCATTTATTTGGCATCGCGCACTGGCAGGCGCTCAGCAGCCGTAAGGCTGAAAATGAGATAGCTTATCAGAGCAGACCGCTTGAGATTACATTGCAGGATACCATTCACTGGTACCAGAAACGGGGAATCTTACCATCTGAGGAAGATGTGGTATGATTCCGCCGCTCCAGTAATAGGAGTCGAAGAATAACAATGAATGAACCCGAAAAGATCACCATCATCGAAGGCCCACCTCCCACATTTGAATTGGTCAACGACCCATGGTTGTTTAGCTTGATGGAGAGTCCGGTCCCTTCACAGGTCGCAGTTTGTCGAGTGCGCACAGCGAATGGTCCCGCACTTGTCGAGCGTTGCTACCGCGCATGGAACAATAAACAAACCATCCACCTGGAGTTCAGGGATGACGACGGTTTGACTCAACAAGCCCCCATAACGGCCGTGCGCTGGCTGGAGACCGAAGATGGTCATGTGTTGCTGCTCTGGGTGCGCCTTGAAGATGAGATCGAATTCGAGTTTGAGTTTGATGTTGACTATGATGATGATTTTGATGACTTCGACGATTTCGATGATGAAGAGGATGACAGCATCGACTTCGGATTGTCTCTCTAGCAAGAGTTGACCGGGCGCTTGAGCGCCCGGTTTTTTTATTTAAAATACCATCAGATCAATCGGGCGCGTGGGGAAGAGGTGCGAGATGTCCTTTGGTGAGACTTTGATTGTCCAGGAAGAAAATGGGGTGTTGGAACTTTGCCTCAACCGGCCCAAGGCGAATGCGTTCAACTTTGAGATGGTCGATGCATTGCTCGAGGCATGCGCTTACGCACGCAAAGAATCTGGGGTGCGGTGTGTGCTTCTTAGCGGTTCGGGCTCATTTTTCAGTTCCGGTCAAGATCTCAAGGTCGTTGAAGAGATCGGTCTGCCGGTTCCATTTCAGCATCATCTGGGTCGAACTTACAACCGAATCGTGCTCAGCTTTGTGAACCTTGAAAAACCTGTCCTCGGCGCGATAAACGGTGCGACGGCTGGCGCTGGGCTGGGGATCGCGCTGGCTACCGATGTTCGCTGGGCGGCTGAGAGCGCGAGCTTCCACTTCGGCTTTTCCGGTATCGGCTTGACGGCGGATTCGGGAGTATCGCTGACACTGCCATTGCATATAGGGATGGCGCGTGCATCGGAAATGGCGTTCTCGAACCGAGCCGTTTCAGCGCAGGAAGCGCTTACATGGGGCTTGGTGAGCCGGGTCTTAGCAGATGACGAGCTCCTGGATGAGATGCGCGCATTTGCTGTGAAGATTGCCCAAGGCCCAACGCGCGCGTTTGGTTTGACCAAGCGGGCATTCAAGCACGCGGTACTGCATGCCCTGCCTGAGGTGTTGAAATATGAAGCCAGCCTGCAAGAGATTGCCGGGCGCACCGAGGATCATGCGGAAGGTTTGCGAGCATTCTTGGAAAAGAGAAGCCCCGAGTATCAAGGCTTATAGTCGTTCTTTTAGAGCTCCTTCTGGGAGCTTATGGTCAGTCCAGCTCGCGCTGAGTCGGTGAGGCTGACGCTGAAATCTCCGTCGGTTGACGTATCTCCTGGCGTGTCAGACCATAATACACTTCAGCGCCATCAGTATCGACTCCTGCAAAGGTGAAACCCACATTGTTGAGCAGCATGGGTGCATCGCCCCAATTGCGAAGTGCGGCGATGATCGTGCCGTCCTGATTGACGAACTGACCGGGGTTCATGATCGGGTTATCGCCCCAATTAACGCCGAACGCCTGCCAACCACCCTCCAGAATATCGAGGATGTAAACCTCAAGTGTCGGGGAAACCTGGGAGTCGGTTGGATTGGCGTGGAATAACAGCGCCCCGATCATCTCCAGGTCGAACGGTTCATCGGCTTCAAAGCGCATCACGAAAAAGCTCCCTGGATCGATTACGATGAGTCCGGTTCCGGAGACGAGATCGTAGACCTGCGCTGCGCCTGAATCAGGCAGCGTTTCCGGTGTGGGCGGTTCGTATGTGGGTGTGAACTGCGGCGTGGGCGTTGCCGTAGGCCGTGTCGGCCTGGGTGTGGGTGATGTGGTCGAAGTCCAGGTGGGGATGGTAGAGAGTGAGACCGCGGCGGATGTTGGTGTGGCGTCTAGCGGGGCAGTGGTTGCCGTAGGCACGGCCGTCGCCGGTGTGAGCAGCTGGTTAAGCATGCCGGTTGTGTCGAGATAGATGTATCCACCTCCGCCGATCAGCACGAGCAGGGTGAGAATTGCCAAGATGATCAGGACACGTCTTTGAGAGCTTGATGAAGAGCTTCCCGGTTCGGCAGGGGCGTTGCGCCTTTTATCCCATGGCTGCAGGCCAAGCTTGGCACGTGCACCTGCATGTGAAGGGTCCAGGTTGAGGACCTTTTTAAAACAGTAGATGCGTTGATTTGTGTCCTCAACTACTTGCCCAAGGTACCACCAAGCGTGAATCGAGCGCGGTTTCTCCAGAACAACCTTGCTGAGAATGGCGCGCGCTTTAGCAATTTCGCCTGCCCGGGCAGCTTCAATACCCGCTCGCAGTTGCGCTTCAATATTCTGATTACTTGCTTCTTTCATATATCTCTCTCAATTCTCACTCAGCTTGCGCCTGCAGGCCCACAACATAAACACACGCTGACTTCAACATTCTATGTTGGCAAAGGGTATGGGTCAATTCACCCCTTGGTTCTATATGGGGAAGGGGACTGGTGACAAGGGAGCAGGGATTAGGAATGCCTAATTCCAGGGTTTGATCCGAAAATGCGCAGGGGTGGGGGAGACCCACCCCTACGATTCGAAATCGATCAGCGATCATTCACCAAGGCGCTTGCGCTCCTGCTCGACGATCTCCTCGTCCAGTTTCTTAAAGAGCGGTGATGGTTCCTTAAACTTCCTGCCTGGCTCAAGCTGGCTGGGCGCCCATGAACCGGTGGCGGTGGATCCGTCATAGAGAAGCGCTTCATGACTGCGATCGGTCTCTTTGAACTCTTCGATACGTAATTCCCCGAAGATCGGTTGCGTGTAGCCCAGTGTGCGATGCAGAGTCTCGCTGCTAAAAGGCAGAAAAGGGGCCAAGAGGATCTTGAGCGAATCGATGGCACGCAGCGCGGTGTAGACCGTGGTTGCAGCCGCCTGACGGTCTTCCTTGATCACACTGAACCAGGGTGCCCGATCAAGATAACCGTTCACCTCTCGCGCGATGGAGAGCGCCTCTTGCAGCGCGGCGCGCAAATGCACCGCTTCCAATTGGGCGCCCACTTTTTCGAAGCCAGCCTCGACCAAATTCAGCAGTTCTTGGTCTTCGGGGCGCAGCTCACCGGGATCAGGCACTACACCATCCCAGTGCTTATGGGCGAATGAAAGCACACGGTTTGCAAGATTGCCCCAGGTTGCCACAAGGTCGTCATTGTTGCGGCGCACAAAATCACTCCATGAGAAATCGCTGTCACGATTCTCTGGCATGGCAAAGGTGACATAAAAGCGGATTGCGTCAGGGTCATAACGCTCCAGGATGTCCGGAAGCCAGACAGCCCAGTTGCGGCTCTTGCTGAACTGCGCACCCTCGATGTTCATGAACTCATTAGCCGGGACGTCATAGGGAAGGTTAAGCCTCTTGCTGTCATCCTCTTCGTAGATGCGCTCGACACCCAATAGTTCGGCCTGCCAGATCACGGTGTGGAATGGAATGTTGTCTTTGCCGATGAAGTTATAAATTTTCGCCTGGGGGTTGTACCACCATTCCTTCCATGCCTCAGGTTGATCAATGTTCGCAGCCCACTCCACAGAGGCGGTAAAGTAGCCCATCACGGCTTCGAACCAGACGTAGAGGCGTTTATCCTCCCAGCCTTCCAGCGGCACCGGGATGCCCCACTCGACATCACGCGTGACGGCACGGCCTTTAAGCCCGCCCTCAACGAAGTTCCGGGCAAAATTGATGACGGATGGTCGCCAATGATCCTTGTGCTTATCTAGATAGGCCAGCAATTCGTCTGTGAAGGCCGGCAGGTCGAGGAAGAAGTGCTCGGTCTCTCGCACAAGCGGTGTGCTCCCGTCGGTCTTGCTGCGCGGGTCGATCAACTCGAGTGCGTCGAGTAAGTTTCCGCAGTTATCGCATTGATCGCCGCGCGCTTCCGTATAGCCGCAGATCGGACATGTCCCCTCTACATAGCGATCGGGCAGAAAACGTCCCTCGCTCTCTGAATAAAGTTGGCGTTGAACCTCGCGATACAGGTACTCGTTTTCGTGAAGGATGGTGAAGAAATCCTGG
>JASFLN010000041.1:0-9143 GCA_050118075.1 Anaerolineales bacterium | reverse complement strand
GACCGGTGGGCGCGCCATATTGCATACCGACGAGCTTACCTACGCAGTCATCGCTCCGACCAATCATCCCGATCTTAACGGCGGTGTGATCGGCAGCTACCAACGGATAAGCCGGGCGCTCACGCTCGGCTTGAGACACATCGGCCTCGACGTGACCGTGGCACCGGAGGTCCAGCTGAGCGAAGATGAACGCAACAACCCGGTTTGCTTTGAAGTGCCCAGCTCGTATGAAATGGAAGTAGATGGTCGCAAATTGCTTGGTTCGGCACAGGTTCGCCGAGTGAAAGGGGTCCTGCAACACGGAACGCTGCCACTGACCGGCGACATCACCCGCATCGTCGATGCATTGCGCTTCGAGCACGAAGAAGCTCGCAATCAAGCGCGTGAACGCATCCGTTCGCGTGCAGCTTCAGTAAGCGAGCTGCTAGGAAGGCAGGTATCCTGGGAGCAGGCTGCGCAGGCGCTTGTAAAGGGCTTTGAGGATGCACTCGGATGGACGTTTGAAACAAGCCAGCTATCGGACGCTGAGCTTAAACGCGCTGCCGAGCTTGAATCCAGCAGATATTCCGAATCAGCCTGGACAGAGAGACTTTAACTTCAGTTCTCACTAACCGTGAACGTAACATCAGAGAAACCGAGCGATCGAAGCAAACGGTAAAGATAATTTTCAGCGTTTGTCTGCGCTTGCTCAAGAATTCCATCCTCAATGGCCGCAGCGTGCATTTCCTGCTCTGCTGCCAGACGTGCCGCACTTTCCAATTGAACGTTACCTTTACTCAGCAAGCCAATATCGCGATCGTAGACATATGTTTTTTCATTATCAAGCGCGGTGATAAAGATTTCAGCCTGTGGCAGCGCTACGGTTACCAAGCCATCCGGCTTTACTTGGATGTCATCACGTCCAATCTTATCGAGATCTACACCCGCAATCACCGTTCCGTGCGCGACAAGCAGCAAGCGATCACCGAACAGGAATCCGAAGGGTCCCTGTCCAGTTTCAGCCGTGATCACCTTCTCGACGGAATACTGCATCGTCTCCAGCCTGGCGAGAGGACGAAGTTCGTGGACGATCGTCATCGGATCAGGCATGATCGTCGGCGTTGGGTTCAGGATATTTGATACCTGCGTGGATATTTGCTCCCGCAGTTCAAAGACCGGCTCGGTGGCACGCTGCAAACTCCAATACACACCTAAAACAACGATTGCCGCGCTGGCCAACAAACCCAGCAGGATGTAAAAGATTGTCTTTTTCATAGTGAGGATAATTATAGCCGCGAAGCGAGAGTTCTTGTGGGATTAACGTAAGCAGAATACACTTTTAGCATGCACATCGGAGCGCTCTCGATCGACCTGTACCTTCCTGCCAGCAACTCGCTGAAGGATAAACGACGCGTCCTGAAACCCTTACTTGCGCGTTTGCATAAAGAGTTTAATGTTTCCGTGGCGGAGATTGAGATGAACGACCATCACCGCAATGCTGCCATAGCATGTGTGGTGGTCAGCAATGACTCAGCCCATGTGCAGCGGATGCTTGAGAACATTGCGCGCTGGGTCGTCCGTCACCGTCCTGACTTGCAAGTGATTGACCATCAGATCACGTTACTCTAGACAAGAACGGAGCAATTGAAATGGATCTCGGATTGGAAGGTATGAAAGCACTTGTTACGGCTTCATCACGTGGTCTGGGTAAAGCTGCTGCTGCCGCCCTTGCCGCGGAAGGTGCAGCAGTCGCGCTCTGCTCGCGAACTCCAGAGGTCCACAATACCGCCGATGAAATTAGAAATGCCACCAGTGCGCTTGTCCACTCTGTGGAAGCCGATTTGACTAAGCCGGAGGACATCAATCGCTATGTACACGAATCCGTGGATGAGCTGGGCGGTGTCGATATACTGATCATCAACGCCGGCGGCCCGCCGCCGGGGGGGTTCCTCGATCTAACGCCCGCCGACTGGCGTGCTGCAGTCGACCTGACGCTTATGAGTGCGGTCAATTTATGCTATGAGGTCGTTCCGAAAATGCTGGAAGCGGGTTCCGGCTCCATCGTGACCACACAGTCTTACTCCGTTAAACACCCCATCGACAACCTGATCCTCTCAAACGCGTTGCGCATGGCAGTGATCGGATTGATGAAATCCATGGCCAATGAGCTTGGCCCCGAAGGCATCCGTATCAACTCCATTAACCCCGCGTGGACCTGGACTGAACGGGTCGAGCAGCTCATGAAGGACCGCGCCGAACGCAACAACACGTCGCTCGATCAGGAAGCCGGAAAGGTCGCAGAAGTCGTCCCGCTGGGCCGCATGGGTACAGTGGAGGAATTCGGCCGCTCCATTGCCTGGTTGGCCTCACCGGCGGCTTCATTTATTCACGGTCATGCACTGATGTTTGACGGCGGGGCTACTCGCTTTCCCCTCTGATCGATGTGGCTAAAAACTTGCATTAAACCAAACCACGCAGTCGATGCTGCGTGATTTGGAACAGGGAAACGCGGTTGCCAGCCAGCGATCCTAACGTAATTTGGGATGGTTATGCAGCGATCACTTCCCGGACCTGCAATCGACGCCTGACAAGCGTTCGCAGCCTTGATGCGAGCAAGCTCGCATGCACGGGCTTAATCAGGTAGTCATCTGCTCCTGCGTCAAGGGCGCGAGCCACGCTGCCGGGTGAGCCAAGTGCTGAAAGGATGAGGATCGGAACATCAGAAAATTCTCGGATCTTCTCACAGACTTCCCAGCCGTCCAGGCCGGGCATCAACAAATCCAGGATGACGACATCCGGTTTTGCTGTGCTGCATGTCTCGATCCCATCCTCGCCATTGTATTCGGCGTAAATCTGGAAATCCTGGCCTCTGAGAAGGGCCCTTAACATGGTTGCCAGATCGGGATCATCGTCGATAAGTAATACTTCAACGGCCATATTGAACCACCCTTTCCACGATCTTATTATGGTCGAAATCATGGTCGTTGAACCTTACAAGGTCCTTTCATCGAAAGGGCCAGCATTGCTTGCGATGATGACCTCAACAGTCTATGATTTGATTCTGTAGAGGGAGTAATAATGGCGGAGAAGCCCACAAAGAACCCGGTAGGCCGGGTTGTCTTATGCCCGCAGTGTGAACAGCCACTCCCCATGGATGCGCGCTTGTGTCCACAGTGTGGAGTCGATCTTGCGCTGCTCTCATTGCTCGGTGAAAAAGCCTATCTGGAAGGTGTCCCCAAGTACACCCCGATTGACACAACCCCTGCCTGGTTGGTACCTCGCATCGGCGAATTTCTGATTGAACAAAATGTGATCACGAAAAACCAGCTGGAGGAAGCCCTCCAGCAGCAAAAAGAACGCGCCGAACAGGGGCAGGAAGTCCTTTTAGGCCAGACCTTAATCGAGATGGGAATCCTGAACCGGGAAACACTCGATAAAGCCCTGACGGAGCAGATCGTCAATCTGCACGCAGCGGTACAGGAGTCCAATCGCACGCTGCAGCAACGCGTGCATCAGCGCACGCGCGAACTGCGTCATGCACTTCAACGCCTCACCGAGATCAACCAGGTAAAAGCAAATCTGATTTCCAACATCTCCCATGAGCTGCGCACGCCGCTAGCCCATCTAAAAGGTTACGTTGAGCTGCTGGCTGATGGTGAACTCGGCCAACTGACTCAGGACCAATCCGATGCGGTCGGGGTGATGCGTCGTGCAACAGATCGGCTTAACAGACTGATTGAAGACTTGATTGAGTTTTCGACGGCTTCACGTGAAGGACTGACTTTGAATTTGCAGCCGATCTCCGCTCCTGAGATCGTCAAGAACGCACTTCAGAAATCACAACCTAAAGCCACCAAAGCCGGTGTAAAGCTCGTCCCTGAAGTGGAGAATGAACTTCCAGAGGTGCGCGCTGATGTCGAAAGACTTACATGGGCGATCTATCAACTCATGGATAACGGCATTAAATTCACACCCTCGGGTGGCAATGTAACCATTCGCGTCCAAGCTTCAGACACAGGGATTCAATTTGAAATCGAAGACACAGGAATTGGCATTCCTGAGGATCGCATCGAGGAAATCTTCGAGCCATTCCACCAACTGGATGGGTCCCCGACGCGCCGTTACGGAGGAACTGGCCTGGGACTCTCTCTTGTGAAATTAATTCTGGAAGCGCATGGGAGTTCACTCGAGGTTGAGAGCCGAGAAGGTAGCGGCACTCTATTTCGCTTCCGGCTCACCGATAACACAGACCCATGACCAGTCCACTGATTCCCACAGAGACTCTGACCCACGGCTCCGAGCTGAATGCGGTCTATGCGATCGCCCGCATTGTCGCCGAGACGTTTGACACCGAAGCCGGTCTCGACGCAGTGTTCCGGCTGGCACGCACGATTTTCATCTTCGACACAGTCGCTCTGTACTTGCAAAATGAGGACAGTCAGGAACTTGAACCGAGTTATGCCCGCGCGTTAGGCCGCGGCCGCTCACGTGAGGAAGGCCTCGCCTGGGGTGAACCTGCTGCGATGGAGGCTTTCCGCCTGGGACAGACGATCCTGCGCAAAGAAGATGCCGGCCCCAGCGTAAAAGAGCGCGATCGCCGACGGGATTACCTCGGGCTTCCGCTCCTGGTCAGTGGACGTACAGTCGGGAGTCTGGTATTTGGGCGCTTTGGTGGCCCATCCTACCCACCTGAACACATTCGCCTGGCCGAATTTGTTGCCTGGCATGTCGGTCAACTGCTTGAAAACCGGAGACTCTCACGGCGCATCGCCAACCTGGAAGCACAGCGCGAACTTACCCGTATGCAGGATGAGTTCATCTCTACGATATCCCACGAACTACGGACTCCACTGGGCTTTATTAAAGGTTATGTGACCACGCTGCTGCGCGAGGACACAACCTGGGATGCTGAACGACGCGAGGAATTTCTCCAGATCATCGATGACGAGGCAGACCGGCTACGGGAGCTGATCGACAATTTGCTCGATTCTTCCCGACTGGAGAGTGGAACCTTGAGCATGACCCTTGAACCTACCAAAATCGCCCCCGTCGTTCGCGCTTCAGTTCACAGAATTAAGGGAGTCCACCCGGATATCGAAATTGAGATGGATCTGCCGGAAGACCTTCCGATACTTCCAATTGATACAACACGCATCGCGCAGGTGATCGACAATTTCTTGAATAATGCCAGCAAATACGCTTCTGGCAGCGCAGTAAAAGTGATCGCCAGAGCGACCGATGACAGCCTGCGTATCACTGTTCAGGATGAGGGGCCCGGCATTCCTGCTGAACATAGACCGCATTTATTTGAACGCTTCTATCGAGTGCCCAGTGAAAGTACGACACGCGGGACAGGCCTCGGTTTATACATAAGCCAAAAAATCATCGAAGCACATGGTGGTGAAATCGGTGTGGAGAGTACAATGGGTGAGGGCACCAGTTTTTATTTTGATCTTCCCATCACCGAAATAAGTGAGACGGAAGCAGGAGGGAGATTATGAGTGATCCGAAAACGATCCTGGTTGTAGACGACGAGCCTCGCTATCTCAGTCTTGTTCAAATCAACCTTGAAAGCGATGGCTACAACGTCATTACTGCTATGGATGGTCAAAGTGCCGTGGAGAGTGTGGCGAATGAACAGCCAGATATCGTCTTGCTGGACGTGATGATGCCCATCATGGATGGATTCACGGCCTGCGAACGCATCAGGGAATTCTCCTCTGTCCCCGTAATTATCCTCACCGCGAAAGGTGAGGAGCGGGACCGAGTGCGAGGTCTCGATGCTGGAGCCGATGATTACATTATCAAACCGTTCTCTGCACAGGAGCTGCTCGCCCGAGTTCGAGCTGTCCTGCGTAGAGCCGAGCGTGGGACCATGGAAGGCTTTCACGAGCCGGTCTTCGAACATATCGGACTTCAAATTGACCTTGCGCGTGCATTGGTCACCGTCGATGGAGATGAGGTTTCCCTCACGGCGACTGAATACCGCTTGCTTCAGGAGCTTGCCAACCACATCGGGCGCGTGCAAAGCCCCGAAGATCTGCTCACTTCAGTATGGGGACCCGAGTATCGGGATGACAAGGAAATCCTTTGGGTCTGTCTTAGCAGGCTACGTCAGAAGATTGAATCCGATCCCAAAAATCCAACCCATATTGTGACACGACAGGGTATCGGCTATTTGATGCCGCCGGTTTCGGATGGCGAGTAAACCAGGAAAACTGTGACGCAACAGATCCCGCTCCTGCATATAGAGCCCGACGAACAAACCGCCGAGTTCATCCGACATACTCTCCAACAAGGAGATTATGCCGTCACCTCCATTCAGACCGGCAAAGAGGGTCTAATTGCAGCCTGGAGAGACCAACCCGAGATTATCCTGTGCGAACTTGATTTACCCGACATCGACGGATTCGAATTACTCGAGAAACTTCGAAAAGACCAGCGCACCCAAAAAACAACGATCGTCGCGTTGACAAGCAGTAATGATCCAGCCTCAGCTGTTAGAGCGAAAGAGGCCGGCGTCGACCGCTACTTCGTCAAGCAGCCCGGCGCAGTCGATATGTTGATCGATTTCCTCGCCACAGGGGAGCAAGCGTTTACCGATCGAACCGCCCATCATGTATCTGCAAAAGCTGGAAAAATCACAAGCCTGATGGGGATTAAAGGGGGAACCGGAACCTCTTCCATCGCTTTGAATATCGCTCATCAGCTCGGCTTGAAGCTTGGTGAAGGTCGCGTCCTTGCGATGGACTTCGATCTGCCCATCGGATCATTGGCGACGATCAGTGGGGCTAAGACCAGGCTAACCCTTGACGAGTTGTTGGATCAAGAACCTCAAGCTCTGGTCAACATGGCAATCCATGAAGAACTGGAAATCCCAAAATCGTGGTCTTGCGCGGTACTGCCTGGGTTCAAGCGACCGCTACCAATTGAGGATTGGAGCTCTGGCAATATCCCTGCCCTGCTGCAATTTCTCCGCAACCTGTACGAGCATGTAGTAATCGATGTGGGCAGGGACTTGAGCCCGCCAGGACAAGCTGTTCTGGCTCAATCAGATCACATTCTGCTGATCCTGCAGCCGGATGAAGAATGCGTTGGTCGGGCGAAGTCAATATTCAGCTATTTGCGGAAGCTCGGTACCGACCGGGACAAAATATCATTCATCACAAACCGTCCAATGCCAATAGAGAGCCTGACGACACGAAGCACAGAGGAGGCGCTTGGACATACGCTTCTCGGTGCTGTCCCGCATATGGGTGAACAGGTCACACTCGTTAACACGCTGCACGCACCCATTGCGCTGCGCTTCCCCGAGACTCGTGGCAACATATTGATACAAGAGATTGCTGAATCGCTGACAAAAGAAGAGCTTGCGCAGCGACCAGGACAAAATGTAAATGTCAGATCTTGATCGATCCAAACCAAATCGGTTGGGTTTGCGCGGACGTTGATGAAAATTACACACAGAAAATACAGCTGCTTCCAATCTGATCTTTTTATATTAGAGGCAAAGCTTGCAAATGCTATAATCGGCCAAGTCCGTCAAGTGGGAGTAAACCGAAAATGATGGATGAACAATCTCGTACACTACGCGGCAAAATATTAGGAGCCCTGCTCCGGGACGCCCGGCTAGATTCCGGCAAGAGCATGAAGGAACTGGGGGAGATGATCGGTAGTTCCTACAGCACAATTTCATCCTTTGAGCATGGCCGCAAGACATTCTCGCTTCCTGAACTGGAGCTGCTCGCGTACCATCTCGATGTTCCATTACAACATTTCATGGATCCCTTAACCGAATCACTCGCAGATGAACCCAAATTCGAACCGAGCATTATGCTCGAGCTGCGCGACCGCATGATTGGAGCTATGCTTCGAGAACGACGTAATCAGCTCGGCTTTTCAATCCGAGAGGTGGCAGAGCGCACTGACATGCCACCCAGCCGCATTAGCGCGTACGAACGGGGTAAGCGATCCATACCCCTGCCCGATCTGGAAAGTCTGCTGATCATTCTGGAGCATTCGATCGATGAATATATCGATCAGGACGGACCCATCGGTCTCTGGCACCGCAACCAGGAGGCATTTGAGCAATTCAAAGAACTTCCCAACGAGCTAAGGCAGTTTTTCTCGGATCCTGACCACCTGAAGTATCTCCGCATGGCCAGGGAGCTAAGCCGCCTGCCCGTCCACGATCTTCAATCAATTTCCGATTCACTTCAGGATATCCTCGATTGACAGAAGCCAACGCTGATCCGGAGAATATCGCTTCACAGGCGCTGGAAGCCTATCAAGCCGGCAAGTTTGAACGGGCAGTGAAGAAATTCTCCATTGCCCGTGACTTGTTTCAAACCGCCGGCGATGCCCGACGCGCGGCAGAGATGAGCAACAATCTTTGTGTATGTCTGCTTCAATTAAATCGGGCTCAGGAAGCATTCTCAGTGGTCAGGGAGACACCGACCGTATTTCACAATGAAGGAGACCTTGTGCTGAAGGCACAGGCACTGGGTAATCGAGCTATGGCAAGGGCAGCCCTGGGACAAACTGCCGAAGCGGAAGCCGACTACCGAGCAGCCGCAGACTTATTCCGAGAAGCCGGGCATGAAGAAGGCTTGCAGTACACCATGCAAGCAATCTCAAAAATTCAACTCCAACAGGGTCGTCCTATGGAAGCGCTCAACGCTATGCAGTCGGTCATGGATTCTAAAGCCCGACCCACACTCCGCGATCGGTTTCTTTCCTGGCTGTTTAAATTTCCGTTACGGTTTTTGAACCGCTAAATATCCACTTATTGGTAGACATCCAATCCCATGTCCAGGTATGACATCCGCTCCGCATCCATTGCAGACCGCGAACTTCTTTCGGCGCTACTCACTGGTGCGAAGTTGAGACACATCCACCTTGATTGGGTCCCCGCATTAAATTTGCTCGGCGAGCCTCTTTTCAAGCTTGCCCTGCAGAACGACCTTCCCCGGGCATGCCTGGCAACACCGCCAGACCCACTGCCGATTGCCTGGGTTCGACTGTTTGCTTCGGCACATGACAAAGGGCTTGATGCGCTCTGGAATACCTTATGGTCTAGCCTGCTCGAAGAAGCACATGAGATGGGGGTTGAATTGATCTATTCCCTCGTCCTCCAAGAGTGGTTTGGACCGCTGCTAAAAGCT